>NZ_JAMHKS010000072.1:0-286341 GCF_025566055.1 Leclercia tamurae | reverse complement strand
TTTGCCTGGCGGCTGTAGCGCGGTGGTCCCACCTGACCCCATGCCGAACTCAGAAGTGAAACGCCGTAGCGCCGATGGTAGTGTGGGGTCTCCCCATGCGAGAGTAGGGAACTGCCAGGCATCAAATTACGTAGTGAACCGGGGCATTAATCCGGTGGTTACAGAAGTATTCGGTGGAGCGGTAGTTCAGTCGGTTAGAATACCTGCCTGTCACGCAGGGGGTCGCGGGTTCGAGTCCCGTCCGTTCCGCCACCTATTGAAAGCCCTGAGCTAACGCTCAGGGCTTTTTTTCTTGCCTGTCGTTTAATTATTGCTATAAACGCAAAAATCCTCTGCTTAATACGCTCTTTTTTCACATAGCCTCAGCAGTAATAATCCTCTTTATTAACAAACATGATGAAGAAAAGAGGAATTCAATGACTATCCCTGCATTTGGTCTCGGCACTTTCCGCCTGAAAGACGATATTGTCATCGCATCCGTTAAAACTGCCCTCGAATTGGGCTATCGCGCGGTTGATACCGCGCAGATCTATGATAACGAAGCTGCGGTCGGCCAGGCCATCGAAGAGAGCGGCGTACCGCGCGACGAACTTTTTATCACCACCAAAATCTGGATTGAGAACCTCAGCAAAGAGAAATTAATCCCAAGCCTGAAAGAGAGCCTGAAAAAGCTGCGCACCGATTATGTCAATCTGACCCTGATCCACTGGCCATCGCCAAACGACACCGTGTCAGTTGAAGAGTTTATGCAGGTGTTGCTTGAAGCTAAATCCCAAGGGCTGACGCGTGAAATTGGGATTTCTAACTTCACTATCCCATTGATGAAAAAGGCGATTACGGCTGTTGGCGCAGAAAATATTGCTACTAATCAGATCGAACTTTCTCCTTATCTGCAAAACCGTCAGGTAGTGGAGTGGGCGCAGCAGCACGACATTCATATCACCTCTTATATGACGCTGGCTTACGGCAAAGCGCTGAAAGATGAAACCATTCTGCGTATTGCTGCCAAACATAACGCCACTGCTGCGCAGGTTATCCTGGCGTGGGCGATGGGGGAGGGGTATGCGGTGATCCCTTCTTCAACCAAACGTGAAAACCTGGCAAGCAACCTGCTGGCACAGGATCTGATGCTGGATCAGGACGATAAAAAAGCGATCGCGGCACTGGATTGCAACGATCGCCTGGTGAGCCCGGAAGGGCTGGCGCCGAACTGGGATTAATTTAACCCTCCCTCTGTACCCAAAACCCTCTTACAGCTCCTTCGGGAGCTGTTTTACATGCTCGCTCAGAAAGTCGATAAAGGCCCTGATGCGGGTACTTACCGCTCTGTCACTGTAATAGACCGCGCTAAAGGGCATTTCAACCGGCAGGCGCTTATCCGCCATCAGCTCGACCAACTCTCCCCGGGCGATCTCTTTATCAATCATATAGTCCGAAAGACAGGCAATCCCGTTCCCTTCAAGGCATAACTGCTTGAGCGTCTCGCCGCTATTCGAGGATAACCCGCTCACCACTTCATGAAGCTGGCCATCCCGACAGGCAAGGGGCCAGGTATTAAGGGATACCGGCTCCGTAAAGCCCAGGCACAGATGCTGCTTGAGCTCCTCAATCGTCTCAGGCTTGCCGAAACGGGCAATATAGTCCGGAGAGGCGATGATTTTGCGATAACTGGTGAACAGCGGGCGTGCCCGCAGACTGGAGTCGGTTAGCGTCCCGGCGCGGATCGCCACATCCACCTTGCGCTCAATCAGGTTGATAAAGGTTTCTGACGAGACCAGAGACAGCGACATTTCCGGATAACGCTCGCGGAAAGGTTTAATTAAAGGCATCAGGAAATGGAGCACCACGGGGGTGGCGGCGTCGATACGCAACAGGCCGCGCGGCGTGCTCCGGGTTTCCATAATCTCTGTTTCTGCCGCCGCCATCTCCTGCAGGATAGACTGCACGCGACGGAAATAACGTTCGCCTTCTTCTGTCAGGCTTAGCTGCCGGGTCGTCCGGTTCAGAAGGCTGACGCCCAGCTTCATCTCCAGCTTTTTTACCGACCGACTGACGGCTGAATTGGCCTGACCGAGCTGTTCGGCGGCGCGGCTAAAGCTGCCGCTCTCAACGACGGCGACAAAGATCGCCAGTTCCTCAGAGGTTGCTTTCATTGTTGCTTAATCCGCAAAATTGTATTGATACTTTGAGCATTTTTGTTATTTAAACACTGGCGCATACTCCGTGTCATCTTAATCCTGATGAGACGGAGTTTTATATGCCTCTGGCGCTACTTGCCCTGACGATCAGTGCCTTTGCAATCGGCACTACCGAATTTGTTATTGTAGGTCTGGTTCCAACCATTGCTGACCAGCTTGCCATCTCCCTGCCTTCTGCGGGTCTACTGGTTTCCATCTATGCCCTTGGCGTAGCGATCGGCGCGCCGGTGCTGACTGCACTTACAGGCCGTCTGCCGCGTAAACAACTGCTGATGGCGTTGATGGTACTTTTCACCGCCGGCAATATTCTTGCCTGGCAGGCACCTGATTACACCACCCTGGTGATTGCCCGTCTGCTGACTGGCCTTGCCCATGGGGTCTTCTTCTCCATCGGCTCGACCATCGCGACAAGCCTGGTGCCTAAAGAGAAAGCAGCCTCCGCCATTGCCATTATGTTTGGTGGTTTAACCGTGGCGCTTGTTACCGGTGTCCCGTTGGGCACCTTTATCGGACAGCATTTTGGCTGGCGTGAAACGTTTCTTGCGGTCTCGCTGCTGGGGGTAATCGCTTTGATCAGCAGTCTGATACTGATCCCGTCGAACATTCCGGGTCGTGCGGCAGCAACGTTACGCGATCAGATGAAGGTGCTGACCCATCCTCGCCTGCTGATGATCTACGCCATTACGGCGCTGGGTTACGGCGGCGTGTTTACCGCCTTTACCTTCCTGGCACCCATGATGCAGGATCTGGCCGGATTCTCACCGAGCGCAGTCAGTTGGATCCTGCTCGGCTATGGGGTGTCGGTGGCGATCGGCAACATCTGGGGCGGCAAGCTGGCAGATAAGCACGGCGCCGTTCCGGCACTGAAAATTATCTTTGCCGCGCTGGTTGTCCTGCTGCTGGTCTTCCAGTTTACCGCCTCGATGCAGTATGCCGCGCTGGCGACGGTACTGGTGATGGGGATCTTCGCCTTCGGCAACGTACCGGGCCTGCAGGTCTACGTGGTACAGAAAGCCGAGCTCTACACCCCTAATGCCGTAGATGTTGCCTCTGGTTTGAACATCGCTGCTTTCAACGTGGGCATTGCGCTGGGGTCTATTATTGGCGGGCAGACCGTAGAGCACTTTGGTCTGGCACAAACGCCATGGATTGGGGCGGTAATTGTACTCGCGGCATTTATGCTGATTGGCCTGAGCGGTCGCCTGGATAAGACCCCTCATGTTGTGCTGGAATAAGCTGGTGTAAGCACTTGCTAACAAAACCAAACAGCGGTTTATCAGTAATTGCGTTGAAAGTGTGAGCTTAAAACCCTATAACATTAGAACCCGCTCCTGTTTCTGGACGGGTTCTGTTTATAGAGGTCGTTTCACATCGTGCGAAAAAATACCTATGCCATGCGTTATGTTGCCGGACAACCTGCGGAGAGAATTTTGCCTCCGGGGTCGTTTGCGAGCATTGGCCAGGCGTTGCCCGCGGGCGCACCTTTAAGCAGTGATGAAAAAATCCGGGTGCTGGTGTGGAATATCTTCAAACAGCAGCGCGCCGAATGGTTATCCGTTCTGCAAAACTTTGGTAAAGATGCGCACCTGGTGCTGTTGCAGGAGGCGCAAACCACACCAGAGCTGGTCAGGTTTGCGACCACTAACTATCTTGCTGCTGACCAGGTACCGGCATTTGTCCTGCCTCAGCATCCGTCAGGCGTGATGACGCTCTCTGCCGCCCATCCTGTTTATTGCTGCCCGCTGCGGGAACGAGAACCGCTCCTGCGCCTGGCAAAATCTGCCCTGGTCACCGTCTACCCACTCCCGGATACCCGTCTGCTGATGGTGGTGAATATCCACGCGGTCAATTTTAGTCTCGGCGTTGACGTCTACAGCAAACAGTTGCTGCCCATCGGGGATCAGATCGCGCATCACAGCGGTCCGGTGGTAATGGCCGGTGATTTCAATGCCTGGAGCCGCCCGCGGATGAACGCGCTTTATCGCTTCGCGCGTGAGATGTCGCTGCGCGAAGTGCGCTTTACTGATGACCAACGTCGCAAGGCGTTTGGTCGCCCGCTCGATTTTGTATTCTATCGTGGTCTGAACGTCAGTGAAGCCTCAGTGCTGGTGACGCGCGCATCCGATCATAATCCGCTACTCGTCGAATTCAGTCCCGGCAAGCCTGAGAGATAGAGGTATGTCAGGTCTGCCGTGGGGCAGGCCTGTGCGGGTGCTGCCCTTTATTTTTCATCAACCAAAGGACAGCAGAAAATGACAACACAGTCCCATCATGACAACGTAGAAAAACAGTTTGGCTCCCAGGCAAAGGCCTATCTCACCAGCACGGTTCATGCATCCGGGCGCGATCTGCAGCGTCTGGCTGAACGTCTGGCCGACTTCCCCGATGCCAGCGTGCTGGATTTAGGCTGCGGAGCGGGCCATGCCAGCTTTGTGGCGGCACAGCAGGTCGCTCATGTGACGGCATATGACTTATCCAGCCAGATGCTGGAGGTGGTCGCTGCGGCTGCCAGTGAGAAGGGGCTGGGGAATATTGCTACCCGCCAGGGTTATGCCGAATCCTTACCCTTCGCCGACCACTCTTTTGATATCGTCATCAGCCGCTACTCGGCGCACCACTGGCACGATGTCGGCCAGGCGTTACGCGACGTTAAGCGGGTGCTGAAACCGGGCGGTCTGGTCATCATCATGGATATCATGTCGCCCGGCCATCCTGTTCGCGATATCTGGTTGCAAACGGTTGAAGCCCTGCGTGATACCTCGCATGTCCGTAATTATTCCAGCGGCGAATGGTTATCGATGTTCACTGACGCCGGGCTGATTACGCGGGCGTTGCAGACCGACAGGCTGACCCTGGAGTTCTCTTCATGGATTGCCCGTATGCGCACGCCAGAGGCATTGAGCCAGGCAATTCGTCTCTATCAGGACAGCGCTTCCGCGGAGGTAAAAGCCTATTTTGAGCTGCAGGAGGAGGGCTCATTCACCAGCGATACGCTCTTCGCTGAAGCCCAGAAAGCGGGATAAAACAAAAAAGGCACCGGGGGAATCGGTGCCTTTTTTACATCAGGTCTCTGAAATCAGGAATCCGGTGTTGCGTTGTTTTTCACAAACAACGTTATCCGATCGCCAGGCTGCAGATTGTCGGTATCGCTGTTCCAGCGCATCACATCTTTGATGTTTACGCCGTGACGCTTCGCAATACTGGAGAGCGAATCGCCTTTTTGCACGCGATAGGTAATGCTATCGCTGTTATTGGCGAGACGCTGCGCGCTGGTACCTGCGCCAATCGTCAGGTTCTGACCCACTTTCAGGCTAGAGCCGCGCAGCTTGTTCCACTGCTGCAGATCGTTGGTGCTCACGCCAAGACGTGATGCAATACCTGAGAGCGTATCGCCTGTACGTACCTGATAGCTACGGCTGTTAACCGGTGAATTATCCGCGATCAGCGTAGACTGAACCGCAGCAATTTCGCCCGCCGCCAGAGATACCCGTAACTGTTCAGCGTGTTTCTGCGGCACCAGAACGTACTTCGGCCCGCTGTTACCCAACGTAGAGCCTTTCACACCTGCGTTAAAGGCTTTCAGTTTGGTGACCGAGATACCTGCCATATCCGCAACCTGTCTCAGTTCAACAGGATTGTTGATACGCACTCTCGCCAGCGCGCGACTCTCGTCCGAGGTCGGCAGCTTCACACCGTACTGTTGGCTGTTTTTGAAAATTTCACTCAAAGCCAGCATTTTTGGCACGTATAATTTGGTTTCCCGTGGCAGTGGAAGCGACCAAAAGTCGGTAGGTTTACCCCGTGCTTTATTCGCTTTCATTGCCTTCAGTACACGACCCTCACCGCTGTTATACGCAGCGACAGTCAGCAGCCAGTCACCGTCGAACATCTTGTTCAGACGTTGCATCATGTCGAGTGCTGCAGTCGTCGAAGCGACCACATCACGACGCGCATCGTAGTTGCGGGTCTGTTTTAAACCATAATTGCGCCCTGTGCTCGGTATGATCTGCCAAAGACCTGCGGCCTTGGCGCCAGACGTTGCATGTGGGTCAAAAGCGCTCTCCACTATGGGTAGTAGTACCAGTTCCATAGGCATGTTACGTTTCTTAACTTGCCCTGCTATCCAGTACATATACGGCTCTGCCCGTAAAGTTACATCGTGGAGATAGCTCTTATTGCTTAAATACTTCTGTTTCTGTTCGCGTATCCGGCTGTTTTCCGGAATTCCCATCTTTAGCTCGTCACCAATGGAGACCCACAAGTCTTGATCCTGTGCGAAAGACGTCCCATCGTCTGCCCATCGCGATTGACTTGTAAACTTCCCTGCTTCCCCTTGACCAGCTGCAGAAAGGCTCTGTGCGTGCTGTTGTACGTTGCCAGTGTTCTGAGACGCCTGGCAACCCACAAGCAGGACAGAGGCGAGTAATATCGCTTTTGCCTTCATGTGTGTGTCAATAGTTGCTTAAAAGACGAGCGATGATAACGACGAACATTTGAAAAGGCAACACACAATTACTACAAGTTATCTTTCTTCGCCCTTAACCATGCGAAAATCTCTTCAGGTTGTTGCATATTTGTTTCTTCATTAATTTTATTAATTAAATCAACGTCATCAGTTCTGAGAAATACATTAATTTTACGTTCATTTTTCAGAATTCCGGGGAGTGTTTTTTGTTTTTTTGCACGTAACTCATTAACTTTGCGGTAATAATCCTGAATCGCCATATCCTCGGGCAAAACGTGCATTGCAAACTTCATATTCGCTAAAGTGTATTCATGCGCGCAACAAATGAGGGTGTCGGCGGGAAGGGCGTTAATTTTCTGGAAGGACTGGTACATCTGGGCTGGCGTACCTTCGAACAATCTTCCGCAGCCGCCGGAGAACATGGTATCGCCACAAAAAAGATAAGGAAAACTGAAGAACGAGATATGTCCTAAAGTGTGACCCGGTGTGGCAATTACAGAAAACTCCGACGCAAGAATGAGGATCTTTTCTCCATCTTCGACTACGCGGGTAGCACCTTTATCTTGTGTCTCAGCGGGGCCATAGACTACAAGATGCGGAAATTTTGCACAGATCGCTGCCACGCCGCCCACGTGGTCGTGGTGATGATGGGTCAGCAGAATCGCTTCCGGCTGCCACTGGTTTTGCTCAATTCCCTTCAGCACCGGCTCTGCCTCGCCAGGATCGACTATGATGCAGCGACCTTCATCATTGGTTAAAACCCAGATGTAATTGTCCTGAAAAGCAGGAATACTGATAAGATTCATACATTACCTCTCATAGCGTGGCGGGTGTTTTGATGAAACCGGCAAGGATACCTCAGATTGTCTCAGCACCAGCACATTGGGCGGAATTGCCCTGGGGCGAATACTATCGCGAAGCGCTTGAGCAGCAGCTTAAGCCCTGGTTTGCGAAAATGTATGGTTTTCACCTGCTTAAGATTGGCAATCTGAGCGCGGAAATCAACACCGAAAGTTGCGGGATCTCACATCAGGTTAATGTTTCGCTGGGGGGCGAACCCGTTCAGGTGAAGGCGGACCCGTTACATTTGCCGTTTGCTGAAAAATCCGTGGATGCCTGCCTGCTGGCGCATTCGTTGCCCTGGTGCGAGGATCCACACCGTTTGCTGCGGGAAGCTGACCGGGTGCTGATTGATGATGGCTGGCTGGTGATCAGCGGCTTTAACCCGATGAGTCTGATGGGGCTGCGTAAGCTGGTGCCGGTTCTGCGCCACACCCCGCCGTACAACAGCCGGATGTTCACCCTGATGCGCCAGCTCGACTGGCTGTCGCTGCTCAACTTCGAGGTGATGCACCATAGCGGTTTTCAGGTCTTACCCTGGACGCAGCAGGGCGGGAAGATGCTCAGCACCCATTTCCCGGCGCTGGGCTGCATGCAGCTGATTGTGGCGCGCAAGCGCACCATCCCTCTGACGCTTAACCCCATGAAACAGAGCAAAGCGAAAACGCCGCTGCGTGCCGCCGTGGGTGCGACACGACAATACCGTAAGCCCTGATCAGGCTTCCGGTTTATACCCTACATCGTCATGCTGCGGATTCATCGCCGCTGCGCGGGCCAGTTCGTCACAGCGTTCGTTTTCAGGATGCCCGGCGTGGCCTTTCACCCACTCCCACTGGATTTTATGCTGGCTGAGTGCCGCATCCAGACGCTGCCAGAGATCGACATTCTTCACCGGTTTTTTGTCGGCCGTTTTCCAGCCCCGTTTTTTCCAGTTATGGATCCACTGGGTGATCCCCTGGCGCACATACTGGCTGTCGGTGCTCAGCACGATATCGCAGTGCTCTTTCAACGCCTCGAGCGCGACAATCGCCGCCATCAACTCCATACGGTTGTTGGTGGTCAGGCGATAGCCTTCGTTGAAGGTTTTTTCGTGTTCGCGATAACGCAAAATTGCACCGTAGCCCCCCGGTCCCGGGTTGCCGAGGCACGATCCGTCGGTGTATATCTCTACCTGTTTACGCATCCTGGCAGACATCCTGTAATCAAAATGGTAAGTCTGACATAAATGGTCGCCATCAGCACTGCAAAATAGAGTCGGTGCGAATTAGCCTTTGAAGGCCTGGCCAGGTTGTTTACAATGTCGCCGTTGAACAGAGCAGGTTTTCAGAATGAGTATTGCAGACACACATAACGCCGACAGGATCATCGTCCTCGATACCGAAACCACCGGTATGAACCAGATCGGAGCTCACTATGAAGGGCACAAGATCATCGAGATCGGTGCGGTAGAGGTGATCAACCGCCGTCTTACCGGCAATAACTTCCACGTCTACCTGAAGCCAGACCGGCTGGTGGACCCGGAAGCTTTTGGCGTGCACGGTATCGCAGATGAATTCTTGCTGGATAAACCCACCTTTGCCGACGTTGCCGATGAGTTCATCGACTACATCAAAGGCGGCGAGCTGGTCATTCATAACGCCTCGTTTGATATCGGCTTTATGGACTATGAATTCAGCAAGCTCAACCGCGGCCTGCCGAAGACCGACACCTTCTGTAAAGTCACCGACAGTCTGGCGATGGCGAGGAGGATGTTCCCCGGCAAGCGTAACAGCCTCGATGCGTTGTGCTCGCGCTATGAAATAGATAACAGCAAACGAACGCTGCACGGGGCATTACTCGATGCCCAGATTCTGGCCGATGTCTATCTGATCATGACGGGGGGCCAGACAGCGCTGGCCTTTAACGCCGATAATGATTCCCAGCAGCAGTCCGGAGAGAACGAAATCCAGCGCATTGTTCGTCAGGCCAGCGCATTACGCGTCATTCTTGCCAGCGATGAAGAGTTGCTGGCACATGAATCACGTCTGGATCTGGTGCAGAAGAAGGGCGGTAGCTGCCTGTGGCGCGGTTAAATGCTGTTAAAATAACCGTTTGGATCGTTTTTGCAGCAAACGATTCAAAAGCAGAGAAAAAGCATTGACGGGATCGGAGGCAAACCGTAATATCTGCCTCGTTCCCAAGGGAACACAGCGGAGCGGTAGTTCAGTCGGTTAGAATACCTGCCTGTCACGCAGGGGGTCGCGGGTTCGAGTCCCGTCCGTTCCGCCACTATTCAGAAGGCCTGAATCAGCAATGATTCAGGCCTTTCTCGTTTTATTGCGCTGCTGATTTGGCCGGGCAACACGCTCTGATGCTACCCGGCAGATGTTTAGTTAATGCTAAACGGATCCGCATCCTGCCAGGCAGGAAACTTCTCCCGATAGTCTCTCAATGCCGTCAATGACAGCTCGGCATCAATGCGTGTGGCATGGTGCGGCTCTGCGGTGGCGATTATCTCCCCCTGCGGGTTTATCACCCGGCTGTCGCCGCGATAGTGATGCCCATTGCCGTCAGTACCCACCCGGTTGCAGCCCGCGACATAGGCCTGGTTCTCGATTGCCCGTGCGGTTAGCAGCGCCTGCCAGTGCAGCGAGCGCGGGGCAGGCCAGTTAGCGACATACAGCGCCAAATCATAATCGTTACGGTTACGCGACCATACCGGGAAGCGCAGGTCGTAACAGACTAATGGCAGAATGCGCCAGCCGCGCCACTCAAACACCAGCCGCTCATTACCCGCTTCATAATGCTGGTGTTCATCCGCCATGCGGAAAAGGTGGCGCTTATCGTAGAAATGCACCTTGCCCTCGGGCTCAACCAGCAGGAAACGGTTAACCGGCCCGCGTTCGGTCTGCAACGCGGCGCTCCCGGCGATTAACGCCTGGGTTTGCTGCGCCCTGGCCTGCATCCAGGCCACTACATCCTCCTGCGGCAGGGACTGTTTTGCCGCTTCCATGGCAAACCCGGTGGTGAACATTTCAGGCAGGATAATGATGTCGCGTCCGGCGATCCCCTCCAGCTGACGATCAAAATGGCGCAGGTTGGCGGGGCCATCCATCCACACCAGCGGTTGTTGCAAAAGCGTAATCTTCAAACCAGGCACAGTAAGACTCCTCGAAGAACCACATTTTGACACTGTAGCACGACAATCAGAGAAACGGGCGGCAATAAAAAACCCCGCACCAGGCGGGGTTGTTTAGCACTGCAACGGGTTATGCAGCTTCCGGTTTACGCACGATCTCTGTCAGCTTTACCGGCTGTGTTGCCAGCTCATCGGCATCGAAATCATCGACGTTGATACTGCGCAGACGGCTCTCTTCCGCTTTGATCAGCAGGGCAGCGTCGTCCTGACTGATGATGCCCCCGGCGAGGGCCTGTTTCGCCAGCTCATCCAGGCGGGTGAACGGCAGGTTTTTGCCCAGCTGTTTGCAGATCTTCTGATGAATCGGATCGGCAGCCATCACATCCAGCAGCGCCTCTTCCAGCAGACCCACCGGGTTATGCTCGCTCGGGGTCAGATACTGACCGCGGCCGATACGGGAGCGGGTTGCGCTCGGCACCTGCAGGATCTTCGCTACTTTATGATCCAGCTTATCGGACGGCGCCAGATAGTGACGACCGGTCGGGAAGATGACCACACGCAGGGCACCAGCGACAACGCGGTTCGGGAAGTTCACCAGCAGATCGTCAATAGCCTGTTCAGCCTGATACAGCGCATCCTGCACGCCCCAGTGCACCAGCGGCAGATCCGCTTCATGACGGCCTTCATCGTCGTAGCGTTTCAGTACCGCAGAGGCGAGGAAGATCTGGCTCAGCACATCACCCAGACGGGCGGAGATACGTTCCCGGCGCTTCAGGCTGCCGCCCAGCACCGCCATCGACACGTCGGAGAGCAGCGCAAGGTTGGCACTCAGACGGTTCAGATGCTGGTAGTAACGACGGGTGGCATCGCCAGTTGGCGTGGTGCTGGTCAGGCCGCGGGTCAGACCCAGCCAGAAGCTGCGCATTTGGTTGCTGCCGACGTGGCCGATGTGTTTAAACAGCAGCTTGTCGAAGGCATCCACGTCATTGTTCTGTGCGGCCGCCATCTCTTCCAGTACGTATGGATGGCAGCGGATCGCACCCTGACCGAAGATCATCATGCTGCGGGTCAGAATGTTGGCCCCTTCCACGGTGATGGCAATAGGTGCGCCCTGATAGCCGCGCGCCAGGAAGTTGCCTTCGCCGAGCATAATGCCTTTGCCACCAGCAATATCCATCGCGTCGATGATCGACTGCTGCGCACGGTGGGTACAGTGATATTTCACGATGGCGGACAGTACGGCAGGTTTTTCACCCAGCATAATGCCGTAGGTAATTAAGGAGGCGGCTGCATCCATTACGTAGGCGTTGCCTGCGATACGTGCCAGCGGCTCCTCAATCCCTTCCATCTTACCGATAGAGACTTTGAACTGACGACGGATGTGAGCGTAAGCACCAATCCCCATCGCCACCGATTTCAGCCCGCCGGTTGAGTTCGACGGCAGGGTAATACCGCGGCCAACAGACAGACATTCCACCAGCATACGCCAGCCCTGACCGGCCATTTTCGGGCCGCCGATGATGTAATCAATCGGGACAAAGATATCCTGACCGCGGGTCGGACCGTTCTGGAACGGCACGTTCAGCGGGAAGTGACGACGACCAATTTCCACGCCCGGGGTAGAGGTAGGGATCAGCGCACAGGTAATGCCAAGATCCTCTTCACCGCCTAACAGCTTGTTCGGGTCGGAGAGTTTGAAGGCCAGGCCAAGCACGGTGGCGATTGGCGCCAGCGTAATGTAGCGTTTGTTCCAGGTCAGGCGCATACCCAGTACCTGCTCACCCTGCCAGTCGCCCATACAGACCACACCGGTATCCGGGATGGCACCGGCATCGGAACCCGCTTCCGGGCTGGTCAGTGCGAAGCATGGGATTTCCAGACCGCGTGCCAGACGCGGCAGGTAGTGATCTTTCTGCTCTTCAGTACCGTAATGTTGCAGCAGTTCGCCCGGACCTAAGGAGTTAGGCACGCCGACGGTGATCGCCAGGATCCCGGAGACGCCGGACAGTTTTTGCAGCACTCGAGCCTGAGCGTAGGCAGAGAACTCCAGCCCGCCGTACTCTTTCTTGATGATCATCGCGAAGAAGCGATGCTCTTTTAAAAATGCCCACAGTTCCGGTGGCAGATCGGCCATCTCATGGGTGATCTGGAAGTCATTTGCCATCCGGCAGGCTTCTTCAACCGGACCATCAATGAACGCCTGCTCTTCTGCAGTAAGGCGCGGCTGCGGGTAGTTGTGCAGCTTTTTCCAGTCAGGATTGCCCTGGAACAGATCGCCTTCCCACCAGGTGGTGCCCGCATCGATAGCTTCTTTTTCGGTACGCGACATCGGCGGCATGACTTTGCGGAAGCCACGGAATACCGGAGCGGAAATCATCGACTTACGCATGGAAGGGATGTTGAACGGCACCAGCATAATCGCCACCGGCACCAGCACCCAGATATTCCAGATGCCAGCGACGCCGAGCGCAGCGGTCCAGGCCAGTAAGATGAGGCTGCTCAAAAGCAAGCTGACCCGGTGATAGAACAACACCCCGATCAGCATAACGGATAAAAGAATACTTAAAATCATCATAAAGAAATGCTCCCTGTCTTGTAGGAGGTCTGACCACTTGTGATGATATGGTTGTAGTGGATGTTATTTCTTTTAGCAATGCATTCACAAAATAATTACAACCTGGTTCACATTGTTCATGTTTTACGCGGCACAAATAAGCAAAACGCCTGCCGATTCATGCGGCTTTAGC
Source organism: Leclercia tamurae (assembly GCF_025566055.1). Taxonomy (GTDB): domain Bacteria; phylum Pseudomonadota; class Gammaproteobacteria; order Enterobacterales; family Enterobacteriaceae; genus Enterobacter; species Enterobacter tamurae. Next base: position 272,973 of record NZ_JAMHKS010000072.1, on the reverse strand, counting down.
TTCTCGCTTTTACCGCTATCCGGTAAACTTGCTCTGTTATTTCATCAATACTGAAGGATTATCCTCATGTACCAGGATCTTATTCGTAACGAACTGAACGAAGCGGCGGAAACGCTGGCTAACTTTCTGAAAGATGAAGCCAATATTCACGCTATTCAGCGCGCGGCGGTCCTGCTGGCCGACAGCTTCAAAGAGGGCGGTAAAGTGCTCTCCTGCGGCAATGGCGGTTCACATTGTGATGCCATGCACTTTGCCGAGGAGCTGACCGGTCGTTATCGTGAAAACCGTCCGGGCTATCCGGCGATCGCCATCTCTGACGTCAGCCACATCTCCTGCGTGGGCAACGACTTCGGTTACGATCATATTTTCTCCCGCTATGTTGAAGCGGTGGGTCGTGAAGGAGATGTCCTGCTGGGAATTTCTACCTCTGGCAACTCCGGCAACGTGATCAAAGCGATTGAAGCCGCGCGTGAGAAGGGGATGAAAGTCATAACCCTGACCGGCAAAGACGGTGGCAAAATGGCAGGTACGGCGGATATCGAAATTCGTGTGCCTCACTTCGGTTACGCTGACCGTATTCAGGAAATTCACATCAAAGTGATCCATATCCTGATTCAGTTAATCGAAAAAGAGATGGTTAAGTAAGACTTCGCTGGGGGCATATCGCCCCCGCAGTTGTGGAGGTGATGTATGTGCGAACTGCTCGGGATGAGCGCCAATGTGCCGACCGATATCTGCTTCAGTTTTACCGGGCTGGTGCAGCGCGGTGGAGGAACCGGGCCGCATAAAGACGGCTGGGGTATCACCTTCTACGAAGGGAAAGGCTGTCGCACGTTCAAGGATCCACAACCCAGCTTCAACTCCCCGATTGCCAGACTGGTGCAGGATTATCCGATTAAATCCCGCTCGGTGGTGGCCCACATTCGCCAGGCCAACCGCGGTGAAGTCGCGCTGGAAAACACCCATCCGTTTACCCGCGAGCTGTGGGGACGCAACTGGACCTACGCCCACAACGGCCAGCTGAGCGGTTACAAGTCGCTGGAGACCGGCAACTTCCGTCCGGTGGGGGAAACCGACAGTGAAAAAGCCTTCTGCTGGCTGCTGCATAAGCTGACCGAGCGCTATCCACGCACCCCGAGCAACATGACCGCAGTGTTTAAATACATTGCCTCGCTGGCGTCTGAGTTACGTGAGAAGGGCGTGTTCAACATGCTGTTGTCTGACGGGCGCTACGTGATGGCGTTCTGCTCCACGAATTTGTTCTGGATTACCCGCCGGGCGCCGTTTGGCGTGGCAAAGCTACTGGATCAGGATGTGGAAATCGACTTTCAGAAAGAGACCACACCGAACGATGTGGTCACTGTGATTGCAACGCAGCCGCTGACGGGCAACGAAGCCTGGCAAAAGATTATGCCAGGCGAGTGGATCTTATTTTGTCTCGGGGAGCGTGTAGTTTGACGCCAGTTGTGGCTGGACGACTTCGTGGCTCAGCGGTTTGCTGACTATGTAACGTCCATCCACCACCGAAACGGTCGGCGGCTTACGCGTCTGCTGGAAGTAGTCATAACCCGGTTTCAGCTGTTTCCAGAACTCCGCGTAGTAGGAGGTTTTGTGACGCGCCATATTGGCATCGGTCATGCGGAACGGATAGATGCTCACCTGCACGGCAGACTGGCCAAACACCAACGCCCCGGTCACAAACTGGAAGATCTCATCAATTCCGCTGTCGGTCATGGCATAGCAGCCGACGGAAACACAGGCCCCGTGGATCATCAGGTATTTACCGTCATAGCCATGGGCACGGTCATAGGCATTCGGAAAGCCGATGTTGATGGCTTTATAGAAGCGGCTGTCGGGTTTTAGCTGGCTACGCTGAACACTGTAGAACCCCTCCGGGCTTTTAAAATCGCCCTGACGCTGTTTCGGGCCGAGGCCGCCGGAGTAGTTACAGATTTTATAGCTGTCGAGCAGCTGATACGTCTCACCCATCTTCACAAACAGGTCTAACGTACGCTCTTCCTTGAAGATCTGGATATAGACCGGAGAGCCCATCAACTGCTGCTTGTATTCTTTGCTCACTGGCGTCGTGGAGCTGTTGCTGCTGAGCAGCCCGGCAAACGAAACGCACGGAATAAGAAGCATCGCAATGAACAATGCGATTTTACGCATACTACATGTTCCTTGATAAAACATAACCAACTTGCCAGGACGGCAAAAGAGAGCCGAAATCAGATTTGTCTGTATCGGGCGTGCTCACATTAGCACCACTGCATTTTTTCGCAAGCGCCAGCTCGACGGTTTACAAAATAGTTTTCCCTTATAACCTGGATCGGTCGCGCTGGCATTGAGAACTTTGCGTAATTGGTCGCATTTTAGCACCTGCCGCTGCGTTATCTCTGCCTCCTGATAGGTGAAAATGGTACACTGCGCCCGTCTTATGACCGAAGGTTAAGAAAGGACGCTTTTTCAGGATCATCCGCGATCCTTCTGTTCACACAGGCGAGTTCTCGCCGCCTTTCTTTATCCTGTGCAACGACTTCTGACTCGTCCGCCCCTCTGAGCGGAACGGTTATTCATGGATATCAACTAACACTATGATCAGAATAAGAAAAGGACTTGATTTGCCGATTTCTGGCATTCCCGTACAGCAGATTTCGCCCTGTGCGGCTCCCCGCCACGTGGCGATCCTGGGGGACGACTACATCGGTATGCGTCCCACCATGCTGGTGCAGGAAGGCGACAGCGTTATTAAAGGCCAGGCGCTATTTGAGGATAAAAAAAATCCCGGCGTCCTCTTCACCGCACCCGCCAGCGGAACGGTAGTAGCCATTCATCGTGGCGAGCGTCGGGTACTGCAATCGGTGGTGATCCGGCTGGAAGGCGATCGGCAGCGCGAGTTTACCCGCCACAATACCGCCGACCTGCATGCGCTCTCCCGCCAGGCGGTGCAGGCGCAACTGCTGGAATCAGGGCTATGGACGGCGCTGCGTACCCGTCCATTCAGCAAAACCCCGGTGCATGGCACCGTGCCTGCCGCCATTTTCGTCACCGCCATCGACACCAATCCGCTCAGCGCCGACCCGCAGCCGATTATCCTGGCCCAGCGTCAGGCATTTGATGCCGGACTGACCCTCCTCACACGTCTGACGGACGGCAAAGTACATGTCTGCCAGGCGGGCGGCGGCAAGCTGGGCGGGCACCCGCAAGGGAAGGTGACGTTCAACGCCTTCGCCGGGCCGCATCCGGCAGGGTTGCCAGGGACGCATATCCATTTCCTGGAGGCCGTCAGCCTGACCAAACAGGTCTGGCATCTCAACTACCAGGAGGTGATCGCCATTGGCAAGCTGTTCACCACCGGCGAGCTTTGTACCGAGCGGGTTATCGCCCTCGGCGGCCCGCAGATGCGCAACCCGCGTCTGGTGCGCACCTGCCTGGGGGCAGATATTAATGACCTGCTGGCGGACGAAACCCTGGACGGCGAAAACCGTCATATTTCGGGCTCAGTCCTCAGCGGCAGGCATGCCACAGGCACTCACGCGTATCTCGGGCGCTTTCATCTACAGGTCAGCGTGGTGAAAGAGGGGCGCGAGAAAGAGCTGTTCGGCTGGGTGATGCCCGGCAGAGAGAAGTTCTCCGTCACCCGCACTACGCTTGGCCACTTCCTGCGCAACAAGCTGTTTAACTTCTCCACCGATACTAACGGCGGCGAGCGGGCGATGGTGCCTATCGGCAACTACGAACGCGTAATGCCGCTCGACATCCTGCCGACCCTGCTGCTGCGCGATCTGCTGGCGGGGGATACCGACAGTGCCCAGGCGCTGGGCTGCCTCGAGCTGGATGAAGAAGATCTGGCCCTGTGCACCTACGTTTGCCCCGGTAAATACGAATACGGACCGGTATTGCGCGAGGTATTAACCCGCATTGAGCAGGAAGGATAACTGATGGGCCTGAAACATCTCATTGAAAAGCTGGAGCCGCACTTTACCCGCGGCGGCAAGCTGGAAAAGTATTACCCGCTGTTTGAAGCGACCGCCACGCTGTTCTATACGCCTGGCCAGGTCACCAAAGGGGCCGCGCACGTGCGCGACGCTATTGACCTCAAGCGTATGATGATCCTCGTCTGGTTCGCGGTGTTCCCGGCAATGTTCTGGGGCATGTACAACGTCGGTCTGCAGACTATCCCGGCGCTGACGCATCTTTATGATGCCCAGCAGCTGCCGCAGATTATCGCGGGCGACTGGCACTACCGGGTGGCGCAGATGCTCGGCGTCAGCTTTACCCCTGATGCCGGTTGGATCAGCATGATGACGCTGGGGGCGGTTTACTTCCTGCCGATCTACCTGACGGTCTTTCTGGTCGGCGGCTTCTGGGAAGTGCTGTTCGCGATTATCCGCAAGCACGAGATCAACGAAGGCTTCTTTGTTACCTCCATTCTGTTTGCCCTGATTGTCCCGCCAACGCTGCCGCTGTGGCAGGCGGCGATGGGCATCAGTTTTGGCGTGGTGATGGCGAAGGAGATCTTCGGCGGTACCGGGCGCAACTTCCTCAACCCGGCCCTTGCCGGACGTGCGTTCCTGTTCTTTGCCTATCCGGCGCAAATCTCCGGCGATCTGGTCTGGACGGCGGCGGATGGTTTCTCCGGTGCGACGCCGCTGTCGCAGTGGGCCGCCCACGGCGGCGAGGCGCTGGTTAACAACGCCACCGGGCAACCGGTCAGCTGGTTCGATGCGTTTATCGGTACCATTCCGGGCTCGATAGGCGAAGTCTCCACGCTGATGATCCTGATTGGCGGTGCCATCATTCTGTTTGGCCGCGTCGCCTCCTGGCGCATCGTGGCAGGCGTCATGCTCGGCATGATCCTCACCGCGACGCTGTTTAACCTGATCGGCTCGACGACTAACCCGATGTTCGCCATGCCGTGGTACTGGCATCTGGTGCTGGGCGGTTTCGCCTTCGGCATGATGTTTATGGCCACCGATCCGGTGTCGGCCTCCTTTACCGATAAAGGCAAATGGTGGTACGGGGCGCTGATCGGTGTGATGTGTGTACTGATCCGCGTCGTGAACCCGGCCTACCCGGAAGGGATGATGCTGGCGATCCTGTTCGCCAACCTGTTTGCGCCGCTGTTCGATTACCTGGTGGTGCGGGCCAACATCAAACGGAGGAAGGCGCGTGGCTGAGATAAAAAATAATGACAGCATCGGCAAGACGCTGATGGTGGTCATCGTGTTGTGCCTGGTCTGCTCCATCGTGGTGGCGGGCTCTGCGGTAGGGCTTAAGTCCCGTCAGCAGGAACAACGCGCCCTCGATAAGCAACGTAACATTCTGGCGGTGGCCGGGCTGATGCAGGGCGAAATGAGCGCCGAAGATGTGGCGCAGACCTTTGCCGAACGCATCACCCCGCGTCTGGTAGATCTCAATACCGGCGAGCTGCTGGAGAGCGATCCGTCCAGCTACAACCAGGCGCAGGCGCTGAAAGATCCACAGCGCAGCACCGTGCTGGAGGCCAGTCAGGATCCGGCTGGCATCAAACGTCGCAGCAATACGGCGGAGATTTACCTGGTGCGGGATGAGCAACAACGCGTTCAGGAGCTGGTTCTGCCGGTATACGGCAACGGATTGTGGTCGATGATGTATGCCTTCGTCGCCCTCAATACCGATGGCCGAACCGTTAAAGGCATCACTTATTACGACCAGGGCGAAACCCCGGGGCTGGGCGGCGAAGTAGAGAATCCGGCCTGGCGGGCGCAGTTTGTCGGCAAAAAGGTGCTGGATGATAACGGTCAACCGGCGCTAAAAGTGATGAAAGGGGCCGCACGTCCGGGGGATGAGTACGCTGTCGATGGCCTCTCTGGTGCCACGCTGACCTCAAACGGCGTTCAGCACAGCTTTGATTTCTGGATGGGTGAGCTGGGCTTTGGACCCTTTCTTAAAAAGGTACGTGAAGGAGAGCTGAACAATGGCTGATGCGGGCGAACTGAAAGAAGTTAAACGGGTTCTTATCGGGCCGCTGATCGCCAACAACCCGATTACCCTGCAGGTCTTGGGTGTCTGTTCGGCGCTGGCGGTGACCACCAAGCTGGAAACCGCGGTGGTGATGACCCTGGCGGTAACTCTGGTGACGGCGTTTTCCAGCATGTTCATCTCGATGATCCGTCACCACATCCCCAACAGCGTACGCATCATCGTGCAGATGGCGATCATCGCCTCGTTGGTGATCGTGGTGGATCAGCTGCTGCGGGCCTTTGCCTACGAAACCTCAAAACAGCTGTCGGTGTTTGTCGGCCTGATCATCACCAACTGCATCGTAATGGGGCGGGCAGAAGCCTACGCCATGAAGATGCCGCCGCTGGCGAGCTTTATGGATGGTATCGGCAACGGTCTCGGCTACGGCGTGATCCTGCTGACGGTCGGTTTCCTGCGCGAGCTGATTGGCAGCGGCAAGCTGTTTGGCATCACCGTGCTCGATACCGTGCAAAACGGCGGCTGGTATCTGCCGAACGGCCTGTTCCTTCTGGCCCCCAGCGCGTTCTTCATTATCGGTTTGCTGATCTGGGCGGTGAGAACCTGGCGCCCCGAGCAGCAGGAAAAGGAGTAACCGACAATGGCTCATTACCTGAGTTTGTTTGTGCGAGCGGTGTTTGTTGAAAACATGGCGCTCGCGTTTTTCCTCGGCATGTGTACGTTCCTCGCCGTGTCCAAAAAGGTGTCGACCGCCTTCGGCCTGGGCGTTGCCGTTACGGTGGTGCTGGGGCTGTCGGTACCGATCAACAACCTGGTCTTTAACCTGGTGCTGCGCGACAGCGCTCTGGTGGATGGCGTTGATCTGAGCTTCCTCAACTTCATCACCTTCATTGGGGTGATCGCGGCACTGGTGCAGATCCTCGAGATGATCCTCGATAAGTACTTCCCGTCACTCTACACCGCGCTGGGCATCTTCCTGCCGCTGATTGCCGTGAACTGCGCCATTTTCGGCGGCGTGTCGTTCATGGTGCAACGTGATTACAACTTTAGCGAGTCGGTGGTCTACGGCTTCGGCTCCGGCATTGGCTGGATGCTGGCTATCGTGACGATGGCGGGCCTGCGTGAAAAAATGAAGTATGCCAACGTGCCGGCCGGGTTGCGCGGCTTAGGGATCACCTTTATCACCACCGGTCTGATGGCGCTGGGCTTTATGTCCTTCTCCGGTGTGCAGCTGTAAGGGCAAACTGTATGGAAATTATTCTTGGCGTGGTGATGTTTACGCTGATCGTGCTGGTGCTCTCGGGGCTGATTCTGGTGGCGCGGTCAAAGCTGGTGAATTCCGGCGATGTGATCATTGAGATTAACGATGAGGCGGATAAGCAGATCCGCACCCCTGCGGGTGACAAGCTGCTGAACACGCTCTCCGGCAATGGCATTTTTATCTCTTCTGCCTGCGGCGGCGGTGGCTCCTGCGGGCAATGCCGGGTCACGGTCAAAGAGGGTGGCGGCGATATCCTGCCGACCGAACTGTCGCACATCAGCAAGCGTGAGGCGAAAGAGGGTTGTCGTCTGGCCTGCCAGGTGGCGGTGCGTCAGAACATGAAGATTGAGCTGCCGGAGGAGATCTTCGGCGTGAAAAAGTGGCAGTGTGAGGTTATCTCCAACGATAACAAAGCCACCTTCATTAAAGAGCTGAAGCTGCGGGTTCCCGATGGCGAAGATGTGCCGTTCCGCGCGGGTGGCTACATTCAGATCGAATGCCCGGAGCATACCGTCGCCTACAAAGACTTTGATGTACCGGACGAGTACCGCGGCGACTGGGATAAATTCAACCTGTTCCGCTTTGTCTCTGAGGTTAAGGAGCCGACGCTGCGCGCCTACTCCATGGCCAACTACCCGGATGAGAAGGGCATCATCATGCTCAACGTGCGTATCGCCACGCCGCCGCCAGGCGTACCGGATGCACCGCCGGGGATCATGTCGTCCTATATCTGGTCGCTGAAAGCGGGCGATAAGGTGACTATCTCCGGTCCGTTTGGCGAGTTCTTTGCCAAAGAGACCGATGCCGAAATGGTATTTATCGGCGGAGGAGCCGGGATGGCGCCGATGCGCTCGCACATCTTTGACCAGCTTAAGCGTCTGGGTAGCCAGCGTAAGATCAGCTTCTGGTACGGCGCCCGCTCGCTGCGGGAGATGTTCTATCAGGAGGAGTTTGAACAGCTGGCGCGGGATAACCCGAACTTCAGCTTCCACATTGCGCTGTCCGATCCGCTACCGGAAGATAACTGGACCGGCTACACCGGGTTCATTCATAACGTTCTGTATGAAAACTACCTCAAACACCACGCCGCTCCGGAAGACTGCGAGTTCTACATGTGCGGGCCGCCAATGATGAACGCCGCGGTGATCAAAATGCTGCAGGATCTCGGTGTGGAAGATGAGAACATCATGCTGGATGATTTTGGAGGCTGATGATGGTGACCTTCCTGCTGACCTTTGCGATGTTTGTGCTGGTGATATTTGGCATGTCGCTCGGCTGGCTGATTAAGCGTAAAAGCATTCAGGGCAGCTGCGGCGGCATCTCTTCGCTGGGGATGGAGAAAGTCTGCGACTGCCCGGAGCCGTGCGACGCGCGTAAAAAGCGCATGGAACGTGAGGCGCGCAGGATCCTGTGACATGCTTTTGTAGGCCCGGTAAGGCGAAGCCGCCACCGGGCGTTTTCAATCCTCACTGATAACTGTATACTTATCCAGTCATTAGTGAGGGCTTACTATGCGCAAAATAATCCATGTCGATATGGACTGTTTTTTTGCTGCGGTGGAAATGCGGGATAATCCGGCGCTACGAGATATCCCGATTGCCATTGGCGGCAGTCGTGTGCAGCGCGGCGTGATCAGCACCGCGAACTATCCGGCACGTAAATTTGGCGTGCGCAGCGCCATGCCGACCGCGATGGCGTTAAAACTCTGCCCGCACCTCACCTTATTACCTGGTCGTTTCGAGGCCTACAAAGAAGCGTCCCACCATATTCGTGAGATCTTCTCCCGCTACACCTCCCTGATCGAACCCCTGTCGCTGGACGAAGCCTATCTGGATGTCACCGACAGTCTGCACTGCCACGGCTCCGCCACGCTGATGGCCCAGGAGATCCGTCAGACGATTTTCGATGAACTGCAGCTCACCGCCTCGGCGGGCGTCGCGCCGGTTAAATTTCTCGCCAAAATCGCCTCCGATCTCAATAAGCCCAACGGCCAGTATGTGATCACCCCTGACGAGGTCCCGGCCTTTATCAAAACGCTGCCGCTGGGCAAGATCCCTGGCGTAGGGAAAGTCTCTGCGGCAAAGCTGGAGAACATGGGGCTGCGCACCTGTGAGGATGTGCAGAACAGCGACCTGGGGATGCTGTTGAAGCGCTTCGGTAAATTTGGCCGGGTGCTATGGGAGCGGAGCCAGGGCATTGATGAGCGCAACGTTAACAGCGAGCGGCTGCGTAAATCGGTGGGGGTGGAACGCACCCTGGCGGAAGATATTCACGTCTGGGCAGACTGCGAAGCCATTATCATCGGGCAGCTCTATCCTGAGCTGGAGCGGCGGCTGGCGAAGGTCAAACCGGATCTGCTGATTGCCCGTCAGGGGGTCAAACTCAAGTTTAACGATTTTCAGCAAACCACCCAGGAGCACGTCTGGCCGCGGCTGAACAAAGAGGATTTGATTGCCACCGCGAAGAAAGCCTGGGAAGAGCGTCGGGCAGGGCGTGGGGTACGGCTGGTGGGGTTGCATGTCACGCTGCTGGATCCGCAGCTGGAGCGGCAGTTGGTGCTGGGGCTGTAAAAAAGCCCGGTGGCGCTGACGCTTACCGGGCCAACAAAAGGCGTTTACCCCGTAGGCCCGGCAAACGCAGTGCCGCCGGGCAACGAGGCTGATTACTTCACCGGGATCGCTTTCAGCAGTTCGGTCAGCAGGGTCCAGTAATGGCCCACGCTTTCGATATGCACCTGCTCATCCGGGCTGTGCGGACCGGTAATGGTCGGCCCGATGGAAACCATATCCATATCCGGGTACGGTTTCTTGAACAGACCACACTCCAGACCCGCGTGGATCACCTGAATGTTCGGCGTGCTGTTGAACAGACGCTGATAGGTTTCACGCACCAGCGCCATCACCGGTGAACTCGCATCTGGCTGCCAGCCCGGGTAGCTGCCTTTGGCGACGGTTTGCGCGCCAGACAGTTTGCCCAGAGATTCCAGCATGCTCACCACGTACTCTTTCCCGCTGTCGATCAGGGAGCGGATCAGGCAGATAATCTCTGCGCTGTCGTCAGCCATGGTCACCACGCCGACGTTCAGGGAGGTTTCTACCACGCCTTTCGCCACGTCAGAGTTGCGGATCACGCCGTTTGGCGTAGCGTTCAGCAGCTGAACAAAGCGGTCGCGGGACTGTTCAGTCAGCGCAGCTTTATCCGTCGTAACCGCTTCCAGCACCACGGTCAGGTTCTTCTCTTTCGCTTCCAGTTCGTTTTTCAGGATATCCAGATAGACGGTGGAGAGCTTTTTCAGCGCATCGGCTTTGTCTGCGGCAACGGCCACGGTGGCAAAGGCTTCACGCGGGATCGCGTTACGCAGCGTACCGCCGTTGAAATCCACCAGACGCAGATCCAATTCGGCAGCATGACCGGCCAGGAAGCGGGCCAGCAGCTTGTTGGCATTGCCTAACCCTAAGTGAATATCACCGCCGGAGTGGCCGCCTTTCAGCCCTTTCAGCGTCAGCTTGAAGGTCTGGAAGCCTGTCGGGATCGCTTCACGAGTCAGCGGCAGGGTGGAGATAAAGTCGATACCGCCCGCGCAACCCATGTAGATTTCGCCTTCCTCTTCGGAATCGGTATTGATCAGGATATCCGCCTGCAGCCAATTCGCCTGCAGACCAAAGGCGCCATCCATCCCGGCTTCTTCGGTCATGGTCAGCAGCACTTCCAGCGGACCATGCTCAACGCGATCGTCTGCCAGTACCGCCAGCGCAGAGGCCATACCGATGCCGTTATCGGCACCCAGAGTGGTGCCGCGGGCTTTGATCCACTCGCCGTCGATGTACGGCTGAATCGGATCTTTGGTGAAATCGTGAACGGTGTCGTTGTTCTTCTGTGGAACCATGTCCAGGTGCGCCTGGAGCACAACCGGTTTACGGTTTTCCATCCCGGCGGTGGCAGGTTTACGGATCAGAATGTTGCCAACCTGGTCGCGTTCGGCGTGCAGCCCTTTTTCCTTCGCCCAGCCCATGATGTGTTCGGCAAGCTGTTCTTCGTGATAAGACGGGTGAGGAATGGAGCAGATTTTGGCAAAAATATCCCACAGCGGTTGTGGCGATAACTGAGACAGTTCAGACACAGTAAGTCTCCTTGTCGATGGCCTGCAGACAATGTTGCAGGTCACGGGGTTAGCAGGTTTAGAGTTACCACAAGTCAGACTTGCGAGGTGGGTTCGAGAATACCACTTTCTCTGTCGGCTGGTAGGGGTTAGCAAGTAAAAACTCCGGGCCGGGCCGCTTAGCACTGGTTTTTAGTGCTTCAGATCTCTATAATCTCGCGCAACCATTTTCCCCCTCGAACACTTTTTAAGCCGTATATAAACAGGCTGGGACAATTCACATGAGCGAAAAATACATCGTCACCTGGGACATGTTGCAGATTCATGCACGTAAACTGGCTGCACGCCTGATGCCATCTGAACAGTGGAAAGGCATTATCGCGGTTAGCCGCGGTGGCCTGGTACCGGGGGCATTGCTGGCACGTGAGCTGGGTATTCGCCATGTCGATACCGTGTGCATCTCCAGCTACGACCACGACAACCAGCGTGAACTGAAAGTGCTGAAACGCGCCGAAGGCGATGGTGAAGGTTTCATCGTGATTGACGATCTGGTTGATACCGGTGGTACCGCAGTCGCCATTCGCGAAATGTATCCAAAAGCGCATTTCGTGACTATCTTTGCTAAGCCAGCCGGTCAGCCGCTGGTAGACGATTATGTGATTGATATCCCGCAGGATACCTGGATCGAACAGCCATGGGATATGGGCGTAGCATTCATCCCACCTATTTCAGGCCGCTAATCCATACATTTTTAACGCCCGGTGATGCCGGGCGTTATTTTTTCGCCGTTGTCGCGTTACAATGATGCCCTCTGACGTATCTTAAGAGGCAGCGCGCAATGTCCCAGGCGAATCTCAGCGAAATTCTTTTCAAGCCCAAATTCAAGCATCCGGAAACCTCGACGCTGGTTCGTCGCTTCAACAGTGGCGTACAACCGTCAGTGCAATCGGCGCTGGATGGCAAAAACATCCCGCACTGGTATCGCATGGTTAACCGTCTGATGTGGATCTGGCGCGGCATCGATCCCCGTGAAATTCTGGATGTGCAGGCGCGTATCGTGATGAGTCAGGCCGAACGTACCGACGACGATCTGTACGACACGGTGGTGGGCTATCGCGGTGGCAACTGGATTTACGAATGGGCAACCCAGGCGATGATCTGGCAGCAAAAGGCGAGCCAGGAAGAGGACCCCTTGCTAAGCGGCAAGCACTGGCTGCATGCCTGTAATCTCTACAGCATTGCGGCTTACCCGCACCTGAAAGGCGACGAACTGGCCGAGCAGGCGCAGGCGCTGGCGAACCGCGCCTACCAGGAAGCGGCCCAGCATCTGCCGGGTCAGATGCGCGAACTCACCTTTACCATCCCTGGCGGCCCGGCGGTGACCGGCTTCCTGCATATGCCTGCAGGCGACGGCCCCTTCCCGACGGTGATGATGTGCGGCGGCCTCGACTCGTTGCAAACCGATTACTACAGCCTGTATGAGCGCTACTTAGCCCCGAAAGGGCTGGCGATGCTGACCCTCGACATGCCGTCAATCGGCTTCTCGTCCAAGTGGAAACTGACTCAGGATTCCAGTTTGCTCCACCAGCATGCCCTCAAGGCGCTGGAGCAGAATCCGTGGGTGGACCACACCCGGGTGGCGGCGTTTGGCTTCCGCTTTGGCGCTAACGTCGCCGTGCGTCTGGCCTATCTGGAATCCTCACGCCTGAAAGCGGTGGCCTGTCTGGGGCCGGTGGTGCATGCGCTGTTAAGCGAACCTGCGCGGCAGGGCAGCGTGCCGGAAATGTACCTCGACGTGCTGGCCAGTAGCCTCGGCATGCACGATGCCTCCGACGAGGCGCTGCGCGTGGAACTCAATCGCTACTCCCTGAAAACCCAGGGCTTACTGGGTCGTCGTTGCCCGACGCCGATGCTCTCTGGCTTCTGGAAAAACGATCCCTTCAGCCCGGAAGAGGAGTCCCGCTTGATCACCTCGTCATCTGTCGATGGCAAGCTGCTGGAGGTGCCGTTCAATCCTGTGTATCAGAATTTTGACAAGGCACTGCAACAGATAGCGCGCTGGATCCATCAGAGATTGAGTTAAGAGATTGCTAATTTTTGGTGTTTTGGTACAACAGTGGCTTCATAAAAGGAGATCGCAATGACGTTACCGAGTGGACATCCCAAAAGTAGAATGATCAAGAAGTTTATGGCTCTTGGCCCCTACATCCGCGAAGAGCAGTGCGAAGAGAATCGCTTTTTTTTCGACTGTCTGGCCGTTTGCGTTAACGTAAAGCCATCGCCGGAAAAGCGCGAATTCTGGGGATGGTGGATGGAAATGGAAGCCGAAGCGTCACGCTTCACCTATAACTACCAGTTTGGCCTGTTCGATAAAGACGGTCACTGGCAGGCGACGGCGATTAAGGATCCTGAAGTGGTTCAGCGCCTGGAGCACACCCTGCGTGAATTCCATGAGAAAGCCCGCGCGCTGCTGGCGACGTTCGATCTGAAACTCGAGCCTGCGGATGATTTCACCAACGAACCGGTGAAGCTGACCGCTTAACGTCCGGCGTAAAAAGCAGACAATAAAAAAACCCGGCCATCCAGCGCCGGGTTTTTTATTTCGCTCAATCAGAACTGGTAGGTCATGCCCAGGGCAACGATATCATCGCTGCTCACGCCCAGTTTATTGTCGTCATCAATCTGGTTGATTTTATAATCAACAAACGCGGACATATTTTTGTTGAAATAGTAAGTCGCGCCGACGTCGATATATTTCACGATATCTTCATCACCGATGCCTTCAATATCCTTGCCTTTAGACTGGACATAACCCAGGGAAGGGCGCAGACCAAAGTCAAATTGATATTGTGCAACCGCTTCGAAATTCTGTGCTTTATTGGCGAAGCCACCGGAGATTGGCGTCATATTGCGTGTTTCGGTATACATGGTCGCCAGGTAAATGTTGTTGGCGTCATATTTCAGACCGGTGCCCCAGGCTTCGGCTTTTTCACCTTCACCACGTGCCAGCAGGTTCTGGGCATTGGTGCGGTCAGAGTTGGTGTAGGCGCCGCTGATGGCGAAGTCGCTGCCGCCGAAATCATAGGTCAGCGCCGTACCGAAACCGTCACCGTTCTGTTTCTTCGCTTCACGGCCTTCGTTTTTACCCTGATATTGCAGGGTCAGGTCCAGACCATCAATGGCACCGAAGAAGTCGGTATTACGGTAGGTAGCCAGGCCGCTGGCGCGTTTGGTCATGAAGTTGTCGGTCTGCGCGGAGGAGTCGCCACCGAATTCCGGGAACATATCAGTCCAGGCTTCGACGTCGTACAGGGCGCCGAGGTTACGACCGTAGTCGAATGAACCGAAGTCTTTCAGCTTGATACCGGCGAAGGCCAGACGGGTTTTTTGTGTCGCGTCGCTTTCGGCTTTATTGCCGGAGAATTCAGCTTCCCAACGGCCATAACCGGTCAGCTGTTCGTTAATCTGGGTTTCGCCTTTAAAGCCGAAACGCACATAAGTCTGATCACCATCTTTGGCATCATCATCGCTGAGATAATGCATGGCTTTTACTTTACCGTACACGTCCAGTTTATTGCCGTTTTTATTAAATACTTCGGCTGCCTGTACAGATGAAGTTGCTACAACGCCCATGACCACTAATGCCAGAGTACTCTTTTTCATTTTCAATCCTGGTTTCTTATAAACGCGCTAATATTCGCTGAACAGCAAGCTAAAGCTTTTGTTCCGTGAAAAAACAGGAAGGGTTTTAACGTTCTGAAATGAACGTTTTATGACAAATACAGAATAAGTTTAAAAAAGCGTATTTTTTTATTTCAGTAATAAAAGTGTCAACCTTTGCCGCTACGCTTCCTGATCCCGCGCAACAAAGTGCTGGCCTGCGTGTTATGGCGGTTGGCAACGAGCCCCAGTCCTGATAAAAAGTCTGATTGATATCATTTTCCTTATTGTTAAACGGCAGAGAATCATGAGTGACAGCCAGACGCTGGTGGTAAAACTCGGCACCAGTGTATTAACAGGCGGATCGCGCCGCCTTAATCGCGCCCACATTGTCGAACTGGTGCGCCAGTGCGCACAGCTGCATGCCGCAGGGCACCGTATTGTGATTGTGACCTCCGGGGCGATTGCCGCCGGGCGTGAGCATCTGGGCTACCCCGAACTCCCGGCCACCATTGCCTCCAAGCAGCTGCTGGCTGCCGTCGGACAAAGCCGACTGATTCAACTCTGGGAACAGCTGTTCTCTATCTATGGTATCCACGTCGGGCAGATGCTGCTGACCCGCGCCGATATGGAAGACCGCGAGCGTTTCCTCAATGCCCGCGATACCCTGCGCGCGCTGCTGGATAACAACATCGTGCCGGTGATTAACGAAAACGACGCGGTCGCCACCGCCGAAATTAAGGTTGGCGACAACGATAACCTCTCGGCGCTGGCCGCCATTCTGGCAGGTGCGGATAAGCTGCTGCTGCTCACCGATCAACAGGGGCTGTTTACCGCTGACCCACGCACCAACCCGCAGGCCGAACTGATCACTGATGTGAAAGGCATCGACGATGCGCTGCGTGCCATTGCGGGCGACAGCGTCTCGGGCCTTGGCACCGGCGGGATGGGCACCAAACTGCAGGCTGCCGACGTGGCGTGCCGGGCGGGTATCGACACCATCATCGCCGCCGGCAGCCGTCCGGGCGTGATTGGCGATGTGATGGAAGGCATTTCGGTTGGAACCCGTTTCCACGCCGAAGCCACCCCGCTGGAAAACCGCAAACGCTGGATTTTCGGCGCGCCGCCTGCCGGGGAGATCACCGTTGATGAAGGTGCTACCGCCGCGATTCTGGAACGAGGCAGCTCATTGCTTCCAAAAGGAATTAAAAACGTGACAGGCAACTTCTCCCGTGGTGAAGTGATCCGTATCTGTAATCTGGAAGGGCGCGACATTGCCCACGGCGTGTGCCGCTACAACAGCGACGCGCTGCGCCGTATTGCAGGCCACCATTCACAGCAGATCGATGCCATTCTCGGTTATGAGTATGGCCCGGTTGCTGTCCATCGCGACGATATGATCACCCGTTAAGGAGCAGGACATGCTGGAACAAATGGGCGCCGCTGCCAAAGCCGCCTCGTACAAACTGGCGCTCCTTTCCAGCCGCGAGAAAAACCGCGTGCTGGAAAAAATCGCAGAGTATCTGGAATCACAATCCGCAGAGATTTTACGTGCCAACGAACAGGATTTAGCCGAAGCGCGCGACAATGGCCTGAGCGAGGCGATGCTCGATCGCCTGGCCTTAAACCCCGCGCGCCTGAAAAGCATTGCCGACGATGTGCGTCAGGTATGCAGCCTGGCCGATCCGGTCGGGCAGGTGATTGACGGTGGGCTGCTGGACAGCGGCCTGCGCATTGAACGTCGCCGCGTGCCGCTCGGCGTAATTGGCGTGATCTACGAAGCGCGACCTAACGTCACCCTTGATGTCGCCTCGCTGTGCCTGAAAACCGGTAACGCTGCCATTCTGCGCGGCGGAAAAGAGACCTGGCGTACCAATGCTGCAACGGTAAAAGTGATCCAGCAGGCGCTGGAAGAGTGCGGCCTGCCGGCCGGTGCGGTACAGGCGATTGAAAGCCCGGATCGTGCCCTGGTCAACGAGATGCTGCGGATGGACAAATACATCGACATGCTGATCCCGCGTGGCGGGGCAGGGCTGCACAAGCTGTGCCGCGAGCAGTCGACCATCCCGGTGATCACCGGCGGTATCGGCGTATGCCATATTTTTGTCGATGAGACTGCTGAGATCGAACCGGCCCTGAAGATCATCGTCAACGCCAAAACCCAGCGTCCGAGCACCTGTAACACGGTGGAGACGCTGCTGGTGCATCAGGCTATCGCCGAACGCTTCCTGCCTGCATTGAGCCAGCAGATGGCGCAGAGTGGCGTCACCCTGCACGCCGATGCCAGTGCGCTGACGCTGCTGAAAGCGGGCCCGGCGAAGGTTGAGGAAGTGAATGCAGAGCAGTATGACGACGAATTTTTGTCGCTGGACCTGAACGTGAAAGTGGTTGCCGATCTGGACGACGCCATCGCCCATATTCGTGCCCATGGCACTCAGCACTCGGACGCGATTCTTACCCGCACCCTGAGCAACGCCAACCGCTTTGTGAACGAAGTGGACTCGTCTGCCGTGTACGTCAACGCCTCCACCCGCTTTACCGACGGCGGCCAGTTTGGCCTCGGCGCCGAAGTGGCGGTCAGCACCCAGAAGCTGCACGCGCGCGGCCCGATGGGGCTGGAAGCCTTAACCACCTACAAGTGGGTTGGCTTCGGCGACGATACCATTCGGGCGTAATCCCTGTGCGGGCGGCATCTGCTGCCCGCGCTATCCTTGTGAATTCTGTTCAATTCTTTCCTGTGCCGCCGAGTCCAGCGTGGCAATTTGCTCCTGTAACGCCGTCAGGCTGAGCGGCCTGCTGATTAAATAGCCCTGAGTTTCATCGCACTTCATCATCATCAGCTTCTGCAGCTGGCCTTCGGTCTCTACCCCTTCAGCGGTAATACTCAGCGAGAACGCTTTACCCAGGCCGATAATGTTTTCAACGATAGTGTTGGCGCTGTCGCTATCCGGCATGCCGTCGATAAAGGACTTATCCAGCTTGATGCCATCGAACGGGAAATTGCGCAGATAGCTCAGGGAGGAGTAGCCGGTCCCGAAATCATCCATCAGCAGCTTCACGCCCAGCTTCTTCAGCGCCAGCATGATTTCAAGGCTGTTTTCCGGGTTCCACAGGGTGGCGTTTTCGGTGATTTCGATCTCCAGCCGGGCCGGATCTAACTGTGAGATCTGCAGCGCATCCTTGATACGATCCACCACCTGCCAGGACTGGAACTCGACGGCAGAGATATTCACCGAGACCGAGAGACCGTGCAGGGACTGCTGTGCATCCCGACAGGCGGTCTTCAGCACCCAGTCGCTGAGCGGAATGATCAGCCCGGTCTCTTCGGCCAGCGAAATAAACTGATCCGGCATGATCAGGCCAAGCTCTGGGTGATCCCAGCGGATTAACGCCTCCACGGCGATGATCCGCGACAGGTCATGGCCGTAACGCGGCTGGTAAACCAGACGGAACTGCTCTTTTTTAATGCCGTCGCGCAGGCTCTCTTCCATCTCCCGGCGCTGCACCATCTGCTCAGCCATTTCGGGCATATAGAACACCCACCTGTTGCGCCCGGTGCTTTTGGCTTTGTACAGCGCGATGTCCGAGAAGCGCAGGAGTTCGCCCGCATCGACGGCATCGTGCGGCGCCATAGCTATCCCGATGCTGGCCCCGATCACGATCTCATTCCCGTTGATCAGGAATGGGCGGGTCAGCTCGGCAATAATACGTTCACACAGGGTATCAATGTACCGCCGGTCATGAATGTCGGAGATAACCAGAATAAACTCGTCTCCGCCCTGGCGCGCCACCAGATCGTAATCGCGGATACAGTGCCGGAGCCTGGCCGAGGCCTCATGCAGCACGATATCCCCGGCCCCGTGACCGAACAGATCGTTGACCGGCTTAAACTTATCGAGATCGAGGCTAAGCATCGCCAGCGGGTGCATCTGCGTCGGCTGCGCCCGCAGTTTACCCTCCAGAAATTCGCGCATCCGCACCCGGTTGGGCAGCCCGGTCAGCTCGTCGTGGCGGGAGAGATACTCCACGCGCGCCTGAGCCTCGACCTCCAGCGTGACATCCGTGGCGGTGCCCCGGTAGCCGGTTATCCCTTCCGGGGTGATAACCGGTTTGATCGCAATATGGCAGTAGCGCTGGTGGCCCATTGCGGAGAGATAGCGGCAGTGCAGCAGGCGGCGATGACCCGTCTGGCCAGGCAGGGTGATCCACTCCGCCAGCGACTGGTTTTCTGCGGACATTAACTCGCTCAGCGGGTGGCCGATCCAGGCTGATATGCTGTGCCCGGTAATGCCAGGAAAACGCTCGGAAAGCCAGGTAAAACGCAGCTCGGGATCGGTCTCCCAGATCCAGTCCGTGGTCGCCTCGGCGACGTCACGAAAACGGCGTTCGCTGGCGGTGAGCGCCAGACGGTTCTGGGCCAGCAGATAGGTGTTTTCATCATACATCCGCGCCTTTTTGAGCGTGTTGCGGCCCAGTATCAGGCCGGGGATCGCGGTGCAGAGCGCCAGCAGGATCAACAGCGGCAGAATATAGCGCAGCAGTTCCCGCCCAGGGTTATCGCTTTTCCATTCAAAGGTGATTTGCTGGCCATCAATGGGAAGGGTTGCCACTCCGCGTCGCCCTGCCAGTTTCGCGGCGCCCTTGTGCTGCACGCGGGTCTGATTGATACCGTACTCTTCACCCAGCGCGCTGAGCTTACGGGTATCCAGCACGTCAACGAAGACCAGCACGGAGGCCGGGCCGGGAGCAACAGGGATACTCATGTCGTCACCCGTGGTGATGCGTGCCGCCGCCACCAGCGCCGGATGTCCGCCCTTCATCACCACCGTACTGGACACCGGCATGGCGTCCGGTTGGGCTATTTTCTGCAGCAGCTCGGGCAGAGGATCGTCTCCCAGCCAGGTTTGCAGCGAGCCTGTCACCAGTTTGCCGTCGATCACGCTGTAACGGGTCTGCCCGCTGCCGTCCACGACGAACAGCCCTTCGTACTCAAAATCGCGCCACAGCGTGGCACCCATGTTCTGCCGGGTGTACGCCCAGTCGGTATCCACCCGAGGGTGAAGATGCTGGTAGGCTTCGCCCCACCAGGCGTAGTCTTTGACATGGGTGGTGAGCGTATCGACGCGGTTATGGATCGCCTTTTCCAGCAGCATGGCACTGTGCTTATCGCTGTCCTGATTGATGTTTTGCACAATCGTCAGCAGCGCGATGATGGCGATGAGAAATAGCCCTGACAGCAGGGCAACCATCAGCAGCAGGGCACGTTTGATAAAGGTCGCCGTTCTTTTCGGCTCCAGATCCGTGCCGGATATATCATCGGTGACAAAAAATTTATGCATTATTTACCCACTCTCTCAGGCATTTCTGTGTTCCGATTAGAATTAGTATCGACCTGTTCTGGCGGGGCTTTATTTCAGAATGTAAAACTGAAGATAGCCGATCCTGGAGGGAAACGGGGAGAGATGGCCTCTCCGACGTGGGCATATAGCCGCAAAATGTGAAGAAAGGCGAGAATAGGCTTTTTATTTGTAGGGTTTACAGGCGGATTGGTGTAAAAATCAACGACTAAAAGGTGAGGGGTTGACGAGGTGGGCGCTTTTTCTTACCCTTTTACATCGTAGTACCTCTCCTGAAAGCCGATATAGCTCAGTTGGTAGAGCAGCGCATTCGTAATGCGAAGGTCGTAGGTTCGACTCCTATTATCGGCACCACTCAGCATCTCTCAACGTCTGCTCAAGTTCACCAACGTCAGGCTTATCAATACTTTATAAGCCCAGGGCATTATTTACATTCTGAAAATCATATCGGTAGAGGAATAAACAAGCGCCCGACCAGGACGGTAGCCGGGCTTTACGGAATAAACCGGGACGTTACAGGCCCAGTTCCGATAACCCTGGATGATCGTCCGGACGACGCCCCAGCGGCCAGTGGTACTTGCGCTCGCTTTCCTTGATGGGCATATCATTGATACACGCGAAACGACGTTGCATCAGACCATCTTCGCCGAATTCCCAGTTCTCGTTGCCGTAAGAACGGAACCAGTTACCTGAATCATCGCGCCACTCGTAGGCATATCTGACTGCAATGCGGTTGCCGCCAAATGCCCATAATTCTTTAATAAGACGGTACTCGAGTTCCTTTTTCCATTTGCGCTCAAGGAATCCTTTGGCTTCTTCGCGATTATTGGCAAATTCTGCGCGGTTACGCCATTTGGTATCCAGAGAATAGGCCAGCGAGACCTTTTCAGCATCGCGGCTGTTCCAGCCATCTTCAGCAAGCCTTACTTTTTCAATCGCTGATTCAAGGGTAAACGGCGGAAGCGGTGGACGGATTTGTGCATCAGACATGGTAAAGACTCCTGTAAATTTGGGTGGATGGGTATGATCCTGCTTTACGAAACTCAGACATAAATTCCTCCCCTGTTATTTGATGGTTCAGCATTGTCCATTAGCGCTGACATTCATTTTTAGAGGGAACGTTGTGTCTATGAATTGATGGTAGAACGATCGTTCTACCTCGTCAAGGTAGTCTTTATAAAAATAGTTAAATAATAAAAAAAACCTCTCAATAGGGTTTTAAGGTGCTGAATTATAAGCTTTTATGAGAGGTGGAAGTAAGGGGAAGGAAAAACAGAATACGCTATCTATCGTTAAGTGTGAATTAACGATAATAAAAGTAGATGCAGGGTATTAATATTTCATGGCATAGTGTGGAATTAAATTAATCACATATGTGTCAAAGCCTCCAGTAATACTGGATATTTAGTGAATATTTTATCTCTGGAATTCAGGTCTCTATTATGAGACCTGTTTTAGTAATAGCTGAGCAATATCTTTGGCATCATCTGCGGCGCTGTAATCGCCCATAACGCGTGACATGGTGATGGCACCTTCAATCAATAACAGCAACTGCCTTGCCAGTGCTGAGGAGTGCTCAATATTCAGCTGTCCGGTAAGTTCAAGGGCATAATCCAGGATTTTTTGTTTATGCAGTCTGGCAATCTGGCGAACGGGATCGGCACTGTCACCCACTTCGCCCGCGGTGTTGATGAATGCGCACCCGCGATAGCCCTCTGACTCAAACCATCCTTTGAGCACGGTGAACATATTCAGGATGCGTTCCTGCGGCGTATCCGCTTTGTCGCACTCAGTCCTGAACCATTCCATCCAGCGTACATCCCGTGCGTTCAGCGCGGCTGCCGCCACTTCGTCTTTGTTGGCGAAATAGCGATAAATACTTTTGCGTGCCACACCTGAAGTCTTTACAAGCAGATCCATCCCGGTGGCATGAATACCGTTCTGGTAAATGAGCTGTTCAGCGGTCGCGAGAATTTTTTCTCGGGTATCAGTCGTGTTTTTGTTCATGGGTTAATAGTAGAACGATCGTTCTCCTCGGTCAAGTGCGCGTCATCTGACAAACACAGGCGACCAGAATCGCTATGAACCCTTTCTGTTGCGGTAGGCCGCCACTTTCATGCGATTGCCGCACGTCGCCATACTGCACCAGCGGCGGCGATGCGATTTGCTCAAATCCTGAAAAAGTAAAATACAGTTATGTGCTTCACACTGTCTCACGTATTCAAACTTGTCATCCGTGACCAGTTTCACCAGGGCATCAGCAACGGGCCAGAGCAGCCCCGCAGAGCTATGCGCGTCGGAACAGACATCAACACGGTATCGCTGTGTATTTTCATCCCATTGCAGCCCAATCTCAGGACGCCCGGCTTGCAGCACCTTGTTAATCACCGTCAGGTTAGCCGCAACGGAGTTCATCGCGGCGTGGACCACTGCTCTGGCGGCGTCGCGCAGCTGACGGGCTTCAGCCAGTAAGTCATCGGGTGCTTCAGTGCCTTTCGGCACCAGGCCCGCCGTTTCCAGCCAGACGATGACGCTGAGATTGTCTTCAAAACAATCATGCCGCTCATCACCTGTCCCATATTCACTGTTAATAAAATCCAGTGCGAGGTTATCGGCAAGGAAGAGAGGCTGAGAGGGAGGTTGTTTGAATTCCATAATTACTCGTAACTCATAAAATCATTTTGACAGGTTACCAAATTTGCGTGTAACCTTCAAATTATCGCTTTAACGGTTACAAAGGGTTTATCATGACCACTTCCACTACAGAGAACGTATCTGCCTCGCCAGCTACGCAGATCCATTACCGCTATAAACAGTCAGGCGATGTTAACGTTTTCTACCGGGAAGCAGGCGATCCGGCAGCACCTGTATTGCTAATGCTTCACGGCTTCGCGGGCTCATCATTTATGTTCCGTGACCTTATTGCTCAGCTGGCCGATCGGTATCATCTCATCGCGCCAGATTTGCCGGCCTTTGGTTTTACCGAGGCGCCAGCACGAGGTGAATATGCGTATACCTTTGACCAGCTTGCTAAGACCATTGAGCAGTTTACCGAAGCGCTCAATCTCGATAGCTATGCTCTGATGGTCCACGACTATGGGGCACCTGTCGGATGGCGTCTGGCGTTAGCCCATCCGCAGCGCGTGACAGCCCTTATTTCCCAGAATGGCAATGCCTACGAAGAGGGCCTGGGAGAGGCCTGGGCACCTATACAGAAATACTGGCGCGAACCCACTTCTGAAAACCGACGTTCGCTGAGTGAATTCCCGACGCCAGCTTCAATCAAATGGCAGTATCTGGAAGGGGTTGCCGATCAGAGTCTGGTTTCACCTGATGGTTATACGCTTGAAGGGATGCAGGTAGTACGGCCGGGTAATACAGATATTCAGCTGGATCTGTTACTGGATTATGCCTCTAACGTGCAGATGTACCCGCTGTTTCAGCACTATTTCCGCCAGTATCTGCCTCCGTTATTAGCCGTATGGGGAAAAAACGATCCGTTTTTCATGGCCGCGGGAGCTGAAGCCTGGAAACGTGATCTGCCTGAAGCTGAAATACACTTTTATGACACCGGCCACTTCGCACTTGAAACGCATGCTCAAGAGATAGGTGACGACGTGCGTGATTTTCTTGACCGGCATATCCGCCAGTCAAATTAACGGACTGGCCAATCAGATTGAAATTGAATTCAACTACCCTGGATAGGGGTAGTTAAAACCGTCTCAGTCAGGAACGTCGGAGGTTACGTACCCTACTTCCTGCGCTGTCCGTAAATCTGCCAGCGTATCGATATCAAACGTAATCCCATAATCCGCCAGCGCAAGATCCAGGACATCTTCCTGACTGCGCGCACCCATGACTATCTCCCTTGCGCCCCTGTCTCCATTCAACCCTCGCAACGCCTCGCCATATTCCCGCCGAAACCCCACCGGGTGCCCCGCCTGCTGCTGGTGATGAGGCACAACGACCACTTTATCCTTAAGCCCTTCAGCGACACTCAGCAAAGAGGCAGGCTGGATCAGCGGCAGATCCGCAGGCAAAATCAACCACCCCGACGCCTCAGCCGTCGCCTGCACCCCAAGTGAGATCGACTCCCCCATGCCAGAAGTGCCGCCCTCGGGCCTGACGAGATGCCAGGGCAGATGCGCAGCGTCTACCGCCTGAATGACATGTGCCAGCACGGTTTGGCCGCCCAACAGCGCATCCAGCTTATGGGTTTTGCCCCCCGAAGCGAGAAAGCGTTCGCCACGTCCGGCGGCGAGAATAAGCACAACCGGCGAGGACATTAGCCTTCGTCCCGATGCAGGCGCGCTGCGGCCACGTCTGCCAGAACGGACAGCGCCAGGGTGCGCGCATCCCGGGCTTTCGGGAAGATGCCGATCGGCGCCTTGATGCGGTCTATCTCTTCCTCCCTCCAGCCCAGCTCACTCAGCTTTTGCCGCCGCTGCATATGGGTTCGCTGGCTGCCCAGCGCGCCGATGTAAAAGGGGTTCGCGTCGCGGGCGGCCTGCAGAACGGGCAGTTCCCGGTGAAGATCGTGCCACAGCAGGATCACCGCCGTGTCAGCATCAATCTGCGAAGCAGGGTGACCCGAGAAGGGATCGAAATGACAAATGTCATACCCGGCGGCCGCCGCGAGGTCAGCCGTGGCCTGCGCTTCGATGGACCCCCCGTGGATCAGCACCTGCACGCAAGGGTGGAATCCCGTCTCAATGCCGTTGTTATGCCAGCCGGTTCGGGTTGGGGCAGGCAGGCAGGTGAGGGTTTGGGTCTGCGGGACGTAGCGCAACCCGGCGGGCTGGCGCTGCTCAAGGCGGTTCAGCACCGCCAGCAGCGGCTGCGCCGAACGCAGCTTATGAATGGCAAGCGTAATCCCCCCGCCGCAGGGCAGGACGAGGTCGAACCAGGGCGAGCCCTGACCGTAACGCACCTCGCGATCCTCTCCTGTCGCGATGACCTCCAGCGCTTCAAACGCCGCTGCCGCTTCGACGCAGCCCCCGGAGACAAAGCCACAGTACTGGCCATCCTCACGCACCACCATCTGCGCCCCCAGGGATCGCGCCGCGCCGCCGCGTATCTCCGTCAGCATCACCAGCGCCGCCTGCTGGCCGGACATCAGCGTCTCTACCGCGAAGCGCATTATCTCCCGGCTGTCGTCGGTCAGAAACGCCCGTTCCGGCGTCCGGCGCAGATCGTCCGCCAGATTAAAAAGTTGGGGCATGGTTCCTCCTTAAACCGCGTCCGGCAGGTTGCTGAGCAGCTTATCCAGGGTGATGGGATAGTCCCGGACTCTTACCCCCGTCGCGTTATAGACCGCATTGGCAATGGCCGCGCCCACGCCGCACAGGCCCAGCTCACCCACGCCTTTGGCTTTCATCGGCGAGGAGATGGGGTCGGTGTCATCGAGGAAAATGACCTTCTGCTCGGGAACATCGGCATGGACCGGGACTTCATACCCGGCCATATCGTGGTTGACGAAATAGCCCAGTCGGGTATCCACCGCCAGCTCTTCCATCAGTGCCGCGCCCAGCCCCATGGTCATCGCACCGATAACCTGGCTACGGGCGGTTTTCGGGTTAAGGATGCGTCCGGCCGCGCACACCGCGAGCATCCGGCGCACCCGCACTTCCCCGGTCGCGCTGTCCACGCCCACCTCGATAAAGTGTCCGGCAAAGGTTGACTGCTGATACTGCTTATCCAGATCGCCGAACTCGATACCGTCCTCGGCGGTCAGCGTGCCGTTGGCGGCAGCCTCGGCAATGTCCGCGCTACGTATATCAGTCGTTATCTTGCCGTCGCTAAACTGCGCCTGGTTGGGATCAAAGCCCAGCGTCGTGGCAATGCTTTCGCGTAACTTCACGCAGGCGGCGTATACCCCCGAGGTAGAGGTATTCGCGCCCCATTGCCCGCCTGACCCGGCGGAGACCGGGAAGCTTGAATCACCGAGGTGAACCGTCACTTTTTCCAGCGGGACGCCCAGCATCTCTGCCGCCGTCTGGGCGATGATGGTATAGCTCCCGGTGCCGATGTCGGTCATGTCGGTTTCGACCGTCACGTTCCCGGCCGCGTCGAGATGCACCCGGGCGGCGGATTTATCCAACAGGTTATTACGAAAACCGGCGGCCATGCCGATACCCACCAGCCAGCGACCGTCGCGCACCTGGCCGGGCGTCGCGTTGCGCTGTTTCCAGCCAAACTCTTCCGCGCCGGTGCGCAGGCACTCGATCAGCTGACGGCGTGAAAAAGGCCGACTGGGATCGGCCGGATCGACCTGGGTGTCATTGAGGATGCGAAACTCAACCGGATCGACGCCCGCTTTTTCCGCCAGCTCGTCGATGGCGATCTCCAGCGCCATCATACCCGGTGCTTCGCCAGGGGCGCGCATGGCGTTGCCCTCCGGCAGATCCAGTTTGGCCAGCCGCAGGCCGGTATGGCGATTCGCGCCAGCGTAGAGCAGTTCCGTCTGCTGCACCGCCGTCTCCGGTGTACCGCCGGGCAGATTGCCGGACCAGCTGTCATGCGCGATGGCGGTAATTTTCCCGGTGCTGTCAGTGCCAATACGGATATGTTGAATGGTAGCCGGACGGTGGGTGGTGTTATTGGGGATCGTCGGTCGCGACAGCATCACCTTAACCGGGCGTTTTATGGCGCGGGCGGCCAGCGCGGCCAGCAGCGCATCGCTACGCAGGAACAACTTCCCGCCAAAGCCGCCGCCGATATACGGCGAGATGACCCGCACATTCTCTTCTGGGATCTTCAGGGTCTCCGCCAGATCGGTGCGGCACCAGGCCACCATCTGGTTGGAGGTCCAGACTGTCACCTTATCGCCCTCCCAGGTGGCCATCGAGGCGTGCGGCTCCATTGCCATATGGCTCTGATCGGGAGTGGTGTAGGTGGCATCCAGCTTCACCGCGGCGGTGGAAAAGGCGGATTCAAAATCCCCGGTGTTTTTATCGGGCGTATCCTCGGGAGGCTGTTTGACGGCGGGTTTTTCATCCGCCAGCGAGTACGATCCTTTTTCACGCCGGTAGCTAACCTGCACCAGCGACGCTGCCGCCCGGGCCTGCTCAAAGGTCTCTGCCACCACCAGCGCAACGGCCTGATGGTAGTGCTCTATCTTCGGGCCACCCAACAGCGTAGCCGCGTTTCTTTCGCCTTTGCCGAGCTCGCCTGCATTACTGGCGGTGATTACCGTTAGCACGCCCGGCGCGTTTTTCGCAGCCTGGGTATCGATGGTAGCGATCTCGCCTTTGGCGATCGCCGATCCAACGACATAGCCATAGGCCGCATTGGGCGCCTTATCATGCCACTCGTAGGCGTAGTGTGCCGTGCCGGTGGTTTTTAATGCACCGTCAATACGGTCGCGGGGCTGACCGACCACCGTTAAGCGATCGATCGGGTTTTCCCCTGCGGGTTTATCGAATTTCATACCTGAGCCCTCGCTTCGGTCAGCACGGAGGCAAGCGTTCGCTTCGCCAGGGTTAATTTGAACGCGTTTTCAGGCGTCGGGTGCGCGTCGGCAAACAACGCGTCATAGACGGCCTGGGCGCCCTGAGGGAGTTGCGCATCGGCCTGCTCAACCCGCCATGGCTTATGGGCCACGCCGCCCAGGGCGACGCGTCCGCTGCCGTCGGGCTGGACAATTGCGGCGACCGATACCAGCGCAAAGGCGTAGGAGGCGCGATCGCGGACTTTACGATAGATGTGCTGCCCACCCACGGGCGGCGGCAGGGTGACGGCGGTGATCAGCTCCCCTGGCGTCAGAACGGTTTCAATATGGGGCGTTTTCCCCGGGGCGCGATAAAAGTCGGCCAGCGGGATATTGCGCGCTTTGCCGTCAGCGGAAATGGTTTCCACTACCGCATCCAGCAGGCGCATCGCGACAGGCATATCGCCGGGATGGGTGGCAATACAGGCCTGGCTACCGCCCACGACCGCGTGCTGACGACTAAAACCCTCAAGTGCCGCGCAGCCGCTGCCGGGAAGGCGTTTATTGCAGGGCTGGTTGGTGTCGTAAAAATAGGGGCAGCGGGTACGCTGTAGAAGATTACCGGCCGTGGTGGCCTGGTTTCGGAGCTGCCCGGAAGCGCCCGCAAGTAGCGCCCGGGAAAGCACACCATAGTCACGGCGCACGCGCTCGTCGGCAGCCAGATCGGTGTTTCGCACCAGCGCGCCGATGCGCAGCCCGCCCTCGTCGGTGGCGTCAATGCTGTCGAGGCCAAGACCGTTCACATCGATCAGATGGGTAGGAGTCTCGATCTCCAGCTTCATCAGATCGAGCAAATTAGTGCCACCGGCGATAAATTTTGCGCCGCTTTTATCCCGGGCGCTGGCAGCGGCCTCGGCCGGGGTTTTTACCCGTTCATAGGTGAAGGCTTTCATGATTTAAGCTCCCCCGCAGCGTCTTCAATGGCGTCCAGAATGTTGGCGTACGCGCCGCAGCGACAGATATTGCCGCTCATGCGTTCGCGAATTTCATCCGCATTCATTTGTGGAGGGGAGACCAGATCGAGCGTAACGTGGCTGGGAATGCCCGCCTCGATCTCTTTCAGGACCGCGACAGAAGAACAGATTTGCCCTGATGTGCAGTAGCCGCACTGGAAACCATCATGTTTGATAAATGCCGCCTGCATGGGATGCAGATTGTCAGGCGTACCCAGTCCTTCGATGGTGGTGATCTCGGCATCCTGATGCATGACAGCCAGCGTCAGGCAGGCGTTGATCCGGCGGCCATCCACCAGCACGGTACAGGCCCCGCACTGGCCATGATCACAGCCTTTTTTGGTGCCGGTAAGCTGCAAATTCTCGCGCAGCGCATCCAGCAGGGTAGTGCGTGTATCCACCTCAAGTTGCTGACTTTTGCCGTTAACGCGCAGCGTCAGGGGCAGGATCTCAGGTGGGGGCGTGACCGCGGGCTCGCCCTCGGCCAGTGCGCCATGGGGGTAAACGGCCGCAGTCGCCGCCGCGGCGGCACTGACTTTTATCAGATCCCGTCGGGACAGGCTGAAATCGTGCGACTGACCATCTTCAGGGTATTCGCCTTGGTTGCTCATGCCAGGCCTCCGGTATTTAAGGGGATAAAAAAGAAAGAGGGTGCGACTGTGTCGTCTGATTTTTAAACGTTAAGCATAGACGGCGATGGGGGTGGGATTACTCTTAAATCGTGAATGCTGTTATGAGGCTATTTGATAAGTGGGCAGGGGGAAAGGGGAGGTGGTGAAGGCCGGCCCAGCTCATACGCCGGGTGACGCTACGCTTACCCGGCCTGTGAATGACTTATCTGCGCGTAAACTGCTGCTCGGTGATGGAGCTACCCCACTGATCGCCTTGCCACTCTTTCGCGAGTTCAAAACCGAATGACTCATACAGACGCCTTGCCGCCGCCAGTTTATTGAAGGTCCACAGCTGAACCGCAGAAAACGCCTTCTCATCGCAAAATTTCATCGCTTCGGCAATCAGCTTTCTGCCCACGCCGCTGCCGCGACAGCCGTCATCGAGGATAAACCAGCGTAAATGCGCCTCGTTGTTTCCCAGGTCTTCGCCATCAATGGCGACAGAGCCGACGATGCGCCCGTTGATCATTGCCAGCCAGATTTGATTGTCCGGGTTATCCAGACGCCCTGAAAATTCTGCCAGTCCCGCGGCGACCTTACTCTCAAAGAAACTGCCGAAATGGTGTTCGCGAGCATAAAAGCTGCCGTGCATTTCCGTTATGCGGCCAATCATGCCCGGGTGATAGCCAGAGACAATCTCGATGGCGCTCCTGGTGTTCAGGTCGGCATCATCGCGGCAGGCTTTCAGGGCGCTGGCATAGAAGCCAAGCCCCTCGGAAACAACGCGCTGCTGGCTGGCGTCCATTTTTTGCAGAGCAGAAATGACGCGTTCATTGCCATAGGCATTAATCTTCCGCACCGTTTCTTTGCCCTGTGCGCTAAGGCTCAGCTGCTTGAACCGCGCATCTTCCGTGGAGGGGGTTTCTTCCAGCTCGCCGGCCTTAATCAATTTTGCGAGCATCCGACTGACGCTGGATTTCTCAAGCCCCAGAACCTGCACTATCTGGGCTGCCGTCATTGAGCCCCGGCTCTCCATTTCCAGTAGGGTATGCACCACAGAAGGGGAGTAGTCCGTTGCCGCCAGGGTGTGATTCATGAATCCGAGTTCCCGCACCATCAGGCGCGACGAGATACGAATTTCTTCAACAATCGACGAGTCAGCCATCATTAACCTTAATCTGTGTAATTGGTTGTACTATACAACCATTTTCACAAGAGGCTGTCAATCAGGGCCAGAACCGCCAGGCTGCCAGCAGCAGCACGACGTTCACTACCACCGTGATCATAAAGTACGTTCTGAACGGCTGTTTCTGGGTTTTATGGCGAAACAGCTGCTGGCCGAGGATCGCCCCAGGCCATCCGCCCACCACGCCAAATAGCAGCAATGTCGACTCAGGTACCCGGCGCCAGGCTTTGCGGGCCGCCAGTTTGTCTGCGCCGTAGATGAGCATCGTTAGCACGCTGGCAAGCACAAACCACGTCGACAAAGGGTGTGGCAGCAGGGTGCTGCCCACCGCGGTAAGGACCAGAAGAAAATAACAGAGGGAATTGAGATTCATAGGACAGTAATGGCATGAGCGAAAACAGGGGAGGGCAATGATACGTGATTCTGGCGGGAGAGTAATCAGGCCTGGTCCGGTAACCGTTTTGCCAGACAGATCGCCTCTTCACGCCCGACATAGGGGCCATAGTTGTCTATCTGTCTATAGCCGTGCTTCAGGTAGAACTGCACGGCACGGGTGTTAATCTTTCGCGTCTCCAGCCACAGCTCACTATAGCCCATCGTTCGCGCCGCCTCTTCAAGCCAGGCGAGCAGCGCTGCCCCCGTGCCCGGATAAGCGCGGGAAGAGAACATCCGCTTGAGTTCGGCAGTGGTGTCCGAGAGGGGCCGCAACGCGCCGCAGCCAACGGGATAATTGTTTTCATCTTTCGCGACAGCCCACACGGCCCGCGCACCTGAGACATCCTGAGGGTTAAAGTGAGTTTTACCGCTGTCACCGGTAATCGCGGCCAGCTCAGCGGAGAGTTGCTCGATAAGTGCCTGCGAGTCGGCGGAGGTCGGGCTGGATTTTTCGATGGTTATCATTTTAAAAGGGTCAGGATTAGGTTCTGCTGCCAGTATAGGACAGCGTGGTAACCCGTATTCATACGAAAAACTTTTGAATACAAATGTACCCAACTTGGGTATACAATTATCAAGGAAACAGGATGAGGTGACGCAATGGAAGCGATTTTTATTGAATTACCCGCGTTTGAACGATATCGCGCCGAGTATCTTTCCGATGACGCTTACCGTGAATTTCAGAATGTGCTGCTCGCTAACCCGACAGCCGGAGAGGTTATCAGGGACTCCGGTGGGTTAAGAAAGGTTCGGTTTGTCGATGAGCGCAGAGGGAAGGGGAAGCGCGGAGGAATTCGGGTGATTTATTACTGGTGGAAAACAGAGAAAGAATTCTATTTGTTCACTTTGTACGATAAAGACCAGGCCAGTGATCTTACAAAAGAGCAGCGCCAGACTTTGAAGCACGCGTTAGAGCGTATCAAGGGGAAATGATGAGCAGAGATATTTTTTCAGAATTAATGGAAGGGATGGATGCCTTGCAGGAGCATAAGGAAGGCAAGCGCACGCTTCGTACGCACCACGTCGCTATCCGTCAGGAAACCGATTTAACGCCGGAGGAAATAAAGGATATCCGTCGTGATTTGAATTTGTCCCAGGCGCTGTTTGCGAGGTATTTGCATACCGCAACCAGGACCTATCAGAACTGGGAACAAGGTCTGGCAAAACCGAATCGACAGGCGGCGTTGCTGATCCGCATTGTACAAAAAAGCCCCCAGGCATTGTCACTGCTGGCGGCCATGAACTGATCCCCTTTACACCAGCCTGGCTGGAACAGGCGTTCCGCCGGGTTGGTTTATTACCCCGTCTCCAGTCCCCCGAAACTGACAATCCTGGAGCGCCCCAGCTCCTTGGCCCGGTACAGCGCCACGTCGGCGGCGCGCAGCAGGTTGTCGCTCTGGACGTGCTGCGGATAGCTGGCAATGCCGATCGAGACATCCACCGTGCCAATCTCCGCCAGCTCATAACGCAGGGCCAGACTGTGCACGTTGGTATGGATTTCAGAGGCGCAGGCAAAGGCCGCAGCGTCATCTGCCCCCGGGAGCAGGATCAGGAACTCCTCCCCGCCATAGCGAAACGCCATCCCCTTGTCGCCTACCGCGCGCTGCACCACCGTCGCCACGCTTTTAATCACCAGATCGCCGGCATCGTGACCAAACTTGTCATTAATGGCTTTAAAATGGTCGATATCGATCATCAAACAGCTAACGGGCTGGCCGGTATGCTGCGCCTGGCTGAGCTGGGTGCGCAGGGCATCCTCCAGATGATGACGATTGCGCAGATTGGTCAGCGGATCGAACAACGCTTTCTCGAGCAGAGCATCGCGCAGGCGCTGGTTGGCCAGCGCCAGGCCAAGTGCTTCGGCCATCAGCTCCAGATAGGCGCGGGACGGGGCCATCGCCGGGGTTACGTTCTGGAATGAGAGCAGACCGATGGTCTCGCCCTGAGCAATCAGGGGCACGCAGAGCGAATGGCTGGCGCAGGTGTCTGGCAGGTGATAGCAGGTGATATCCGGCTCGCCGGTCACCGGCGGATGGCTCTGCCCGCGACGCACCGCCCAGCACTGGTCCGGGTGGAAGGGTGCGGACTCGTCCTGCGGATCAAGCCATTCGGCGGCACAGTGCATTTGCCACGGCTCCCGTTCGAGGAGCCAGAGCCGTCCGGGAATCCCCGGCGCAATGCCGGGCGCGAACAGCCGCGCCACGTTCAGAACATCCTCGACGGATTCGCAGCCCTGCAGCCGCTGGGTCATGCGCGCCAGCAGTTCACGGATCGCCCAGTCGGCATCACGCTCCTGCTCCAGCCGCTGTCGCACCAGGCCGTTTTCGCGGAAGATGCGGATCGCCTGCGCCATATCGCCAATCTCATCGATCTGGCGGTAGTCCGGCGCTTCCACCGCATAATCCTGCGAGGCCAGCCGGTTGACCACATCGCTCAGGCGCACCACCGGGCGCAGCACCCGGCGTTTGAGAATAAACCCGAGCACAAACAAAAACATCAGCGCGGTCAGGCCAACCATCACCTCCGAGAGCGTACGCAGCGCCCGGGATTTCACCGTGGCATCGTCAATCGCCGCATCGGTGCGCCTGTCCAGCATCTGCCGAAAATGGTCGAGCTGATTTTGTACCTGCTCCAGTTCGCGCTCGTAACGCTCACCATAAATCAGCTCGATGGCCTGGGGTTGCTGCCCGCGCCCCACGCTGGCGATAGCACTCTGTTGCTCATCCTGCAGAGCATCGGCCACCTGCAAACCTTCGTGCAGCAGCGCCAGCTCTTCCTCACCGGCGCCCGCGTCATTCAGTTTTTGCAGGCGATGCTCGATCTTCACCATCGCTTGCGCTTTCTGGCGGTACGCGTCCGCCACCGCAGGATCCTGCCTGATGACGTACAACCGCGCCAGGTCGGAGAGCGCCCAGGCGTCAACCTCCACCTCTTCGGTGAGCTGATCGAATACATAGCGCTGTTCAACGGCCTGTCGCTCAACGTTTTCGGCGCTGGAGGCCATCAACATGGCCACGCCGGAAGCGAGAGTCAGACAGACCGTGGCGCCGTATGCCCAGTTAGTGATAGTGGCGATACGCACGGCTTATTCCTTCTTCAAAGATCAGGTGAATTTTTCCCTTCTTCGATAATCGCATCGTCAATCTCTTCGACATTACCGGCATGATCGCGACCCGAGAGCAGATTCCAGCAGGCGATAAACAGTGCGGCGATCAGCGGACCAATCACAAAGCCGTTGATGCCGTAAATCTCCATCCCGCCAAGGGTGGTGATCAGGATGAGATAGTCAGGCATTTTGGTATCTTTCCCCACCAGCAGCGGACGCAGCAGGTTATCCACCAGGCCGACCACCAGCACAAAGAACCCGACGATAAACAGGCCCTGCCACAGCTGATGGGTGGCGAAGAGGAAAATGGCCGCTGGCACCCAGACGATGGCCGAGCCGACCGCCGGGATCAGCGACAGGAACGCTATCAGCGCGCCCCACAGAATGCTGCCGTTAATACCGACGACCCAGAAGGCGATCCCACCCAGCAAACCCTGGACCAGGGCCACCACCGCCGTACCCTTAACCGTCGCTCTGGCGACTCCGGCGAATTTGGCAAACAGATGCTGTTTGGCGAAATTCGATAGCGGCAGGCTGTCGAGGATCTGGCGCACCAGCCAGGGGCCATCTTTCAGCAGGAAAAACAGCAGATAGACCATCACGCCAAAGCTGATGGCGAAGCCAAAGGTGCCTTTACCAATCAGGAAGGCGCTGCCGGCAAGGTATTGCCCGCCTCTTAATGCCGCATCAGAGAGCTTCTGCTGGATCTGCGAGGCGGTATCCAGGTCATGCTCGATCATCAGCGCACGCAGCCAGTCAGGCAGATGCGAGAACAGATTCGCGAACACCCCGGAAAACTGGGTGTCGTTCTGCTGCAGGCGCGTATAGACGATATTGAGTTCAAAGGCTAAAGAGGAAAAGATCACCATCAACGGGATAAAGACGATCAGGCAGATAAGCAGCACGCTCAACAGCGACGCCAGCCCGTTGCGATCGCCCATTTTGATACGCAGCGTATTTTTTACCGGGTAGAAAATCACCGCCAGGATCGCGGCCCACAGGATCGCCGAGAAGTAGGGTGACAACACATCAAAAAACGCCCAGGTAACGAGCAGGAGTATGAGTATGAAAAACCCTTTGGTCAGTCCGTTAAATCGCATTAGCTCATCCTTTATGTAATAAACACTACGACTATAGAGTGTTTTACGTAATTTAACATATTGCGATATTAAGCCGGGTGGCGGCTGCGCCTTACCCGGCCTACAGAAGCCATCCGTACGTAGGCCGGGTAAGGCATCGCCGCCACCCGGCAACAGGCCGCAATGCCCGCCAGTTTAGCGCCTGGAAAACAGATACCACTTTCGTCTGACCGACGGACCGACCGGCGCGGTACATGCTTTACGTATCGGCTTGCAGGAGGTCTCTTATGGCATGGCGACCCTATCTTTACGTCATTTACACGGTTCGGCCCCGGCTGAGCGCCCGTCGCGGTCGACTTCGTCTGGTGCATGGCTAGCAATTTGTTAACAATCGCGGTATAAAAACACCTTCTTTTGGATGTTTAGATGTCCATACGTATAGAAGGTGATATGCAAACAGAACAAAACGGGCAGCTACAGCGCACCATGAAGACCCGCCACCTGATCATGCTCTCCCTCGGGGGCGTGATCGGCACCGGGCTGTTTTTTAATACGGGTTACATTATTTCCACCACCGGGGCGGCGGGAACGCTGCTGGCCTATCTGATTGGCGCGCTGGTGGTCTGGCTGGTGATGCAGTGCCTCGGCGAACTCTCCGTGGCGATGCCGGAGACCGGCGCCTTTCACGTCTACGCCACGCGCTATCTCGGCCCGGCCACCGGCTACACCGTGGCGTGGCTCTACTGGCTCACCTGGACGGTGGCGCTGGGATCGAGCTTTACCGCCGCCGGATTCTGCATGCAGTACTGGTTCCCGCAGGTGCCGGTCTGGGTGTGGTGCGTGGTCTTCTGCGCGGTCATTTTCGCCCTCAACGTCATCTCGACCCGCTTCTTTGCTGAAGGGGAGTTCTGGTTCTCGCTGGTGAAGGTCATCACCATCATTGCCTTTATCATTCTCGGCGGAGCGGCAATCTTTGGCTTTATCCCGATGCAGGACGGTTCTCCCGCGCCGGGGCTGAGCAACATCACCGCCGAAGGCTGGTTCCCGCACGGCGGCCTGCCGATCCTGATGACCATGGTGGCGGTCAACTTTGCTTTCTCCGGCACCGAGCTGATTGGCATTGCGGCGGGTGAAACCGAAAACCCGCACAAGGTGATCCCTGTCGCCATTCGCACTACCATTGCCCGCCTGATTA
This sequence comes from Leclercia tamurae, assembly GCF_025566055.1. Classification (GTDB taxonomy): domain Bacteria; phylum Pseudomonadota; class Gammaproteobacteria; order Enterobacterales; family Enterobacteriaceae; genus Enterobacter; species Enterobacter tamurae. The sequence goes on along the minus strand of NZ_JAMHKS010000072.1, from coordinate 236,578 downwards.
TCTTTTTTATCGGCACCGTTTTTGTGCTGGCGGCGCTGATTCCGATGCAGCAGGCCGGGGTGGAAAAAAGCCCGTTCGTGCTGGTGTTTGAGAAGGTCGGCATTCCCTATGCGGCGGATATCGTCAACTTCGTGATCCTGACGGCGATCCTCTCGGCGGCCAACTCCGGGCTGTACGCCTCCGGGCGGATGCTGTGGTCGCTGTCGAATGAGAAAACCCTGCCGCGCTGCTTTGCCCGGGTAAACAAAAACGGCGTGCCGCTCACTGCGCTGTCGGTGTCGATGCTCGGCGGCGTGCTGGCGCTCTTCTCAAGCGTAGTGGCCCCGGACACGGTGTTTGTCGCCCTGTCGGCGATTTCGGGCTTTGCGGTGGTGGCGGTGTGGATCAGCATCTGCGCCTCGCACTTTGTTTTCCGCCGCCGCCATCTGCAGGCGGGTAAGCCGCTGAGCGATCTGCACTACCGCGCCCCCTGGTACCCGCTGGTGCCGGTGCTGGGTTTTGTCCTGTGCCTGGTGGCCTGTATCGGCCTGGCCTTTGACCCGAGCCAGCGCATCGCCCTTTACTGTGGCCTGCCGTTTGTGGCGTTGTGCTACGGTGCGTACTACTTTACTCAAAATATGAAAACGCAGGAGCCTGAACATGTCGCAGAATAATCCGCTTACCGCCCTCCTTGAGACCCAGCCGTTTGTAGTGCTGGACGGGGCGATGGCAACGGAACTGGAAGCGCGCGGCTGCAATCTCGCCGACAGCCTGTGGTCGGCCAAGGTGTTAATGGAAAACCCGGCACTGATCCGCGACGTACACCTCGACTACTTCCGCGCCGGGGCGCAGGTGGCGATCACCGCCAGCTATCAGGCCACGCCGGACGGGTTTGCCGCCCGCGGGCTGGATGAGGCTCAGTCCCGGGCGCTGATCGGTAAAAGCGTGGAGCTGGCGCGCAAGGCGCGGGAAGCGTATCTCTCTGAAAACGCGCAGGCCGGTGCGCTGCTGGTGGCCGGTTCGGTCGGGCCCTACGGTGCTTATCTGGCCGACGGGTCGGAATACCGCGGCGACTACGTGCGTAGCGCAGAGGTGTTTCAGGCGTTTCACCGGCCGCGGGTGGAAGCGCTGCTGGATGCCGGAGCCGACCTGCTGGCCTGCGAAACTCTGCCGTCGTTTGCTGAAATTAAATCCCTGGCGGATCTGCTGGTGGCATACCCGCGTGCCCGGGCGTGGTTCTCGTTCACCCTGCGCGACAGCGAGCATCTGAGCGACGGCACCCCACTGCGGGAAGTGGTGTCGGTGCTGGCGAATTATCCGCAGGTTGTTGCGCTGGGTATCAACTGTATCGCGCTGGAGAACACCACCGCCGCGCTGCAACATCTGCAAAGCCTGACCGCGCTGCCGCTGGTGGTCTACCCGAACTCGGGCGAGCATTACGATGCGGTGAGCAAAACCTGGCATCACCACGGTGAAGCGTGCGAAACCCTGGCGGGGTATCTGCCGCAGTGGTTAGCGGCAGGCGCGAAGCTGATCGGCGGGTGCTGCCGCACGACGCCGAAGGATATTGCGGAGTTGAACGCGCAGCGCTGATTTTGTGCCGGGTGGCGGCTGCGCCTTACCCGGCCTACGTTTTGTGCAGTTCGTAGGCCCGGCAAGCGCAGCGCCGCCGGGCATCAATCACCGCACCTCTGCTCACGCCAGCAGTTCAATCACCCCTTCATCGGTTCTGAGCCAGCGCGGCATCTTGAGCGTATCGGCGTAGAAGCTGACCAGTTCTCCGAGCAGATCCTGGATGACTCTTTCCGCGTCCGGGGTGAGTGAGCCACTGATCAACTGCTGGGTCAGTACCTGGCAATAGCGTCCCAGCTGATCGGCCTCGGGCTCAAACAGAGGAAGACGGGTCGGGAAATCCTCAACCGTCAGGCTCGCTTTTAACGCCTCCGGAACGGGTTCGAGGAGCGTGGGTTGCAGTAGGGCCAGACAGGCCGCAAGTCGTCCGTAAAGGGCGATTTTTTCTGCGGGGATCTCGCACTCCAGCAGCGCATCCATAAAGCGCTCGCAGTTGTCCGCCAGCTCTGTAAAAGCGGTGCTGTGATTGAAGGGCAGGGTTAATAACGCATAAGTGTGGGTTAGGGTCGTTGCCATAAAGGCATCCTCCAGTATGTAGTGTTTGAACCACCACCGGAGAGGCTAATCTCGCGGGTGGTGGTGCCGAACGGAGTTAGCCTTACCGGCCATACTGGAAACCGGCGCATCTTACGATGCCCCCGTCCGGCCCACCATTGAGGTGTAACCGTACGCACGACATATTAAACACATGTCGCCAGTATGAAGTCCAGGAGGCTAATCCCGACGCCTGATTTTGCAGGCGTGGGAAAACGATACTGTGATAGCCCTGTTGCAACAAGGGTTATTCCCGGAAGCGGCCTCGCAAAAAAAGAAATTAAGGTGGGTGGTTTTGCCGGGTGGCGGCTGCGCCTTACCCGGCCTACGTTTTGTGCAGTTCGTAGGCCCGGCAAGCGCAGCGCCGCCGGGCATCAATCAGGCCACTTCAGCCAACACAAACATCCCGTACGGGTGGATCTCCAGGTAATACGTCTCCCCCACATCCGGCTGCAGCCTTGTGGCGTTCACCTGCAACAAAATCTCCTGCCCGTGCCACTCCACAATTACCTCGTACTGCGGCCCCATATAGGCCACGTGGCGGATCACGCAGCGCTGGCTCTCTTCGCCGTGCTGGCTCAGGGTGATCGCCTCCGGGCGCACACCGACGGTGCCGGTCCCCTGGGCGGCAAAGTGAAGCGGACGCGGCAGGCGGTAGCCGTGAATTGCCACAGACTCGTGGCTGAAGCTGGCCGGGAACAGGTTGGCATCGCCCATAAAGCTCGCCATAAAGCGCGATGCCGGCTGGCGATAGAGATCCTGCGGAGAGCCAATCTGCATGATGTTGCCCTTGTTCATCACCAGCACGGTATCCGAGACCGCAAAGGCCTCGCTCTGATCGTGGGTCACGTACAGTGACGTAATGTTGAACTGCTTTTGCAGCTCGCGGATCTTGTCGCGCATGCTGCGGCGCAGGTTGGCGTCGAGATTACTCAGCGGCTCATCAAACAGCAGCACTTTCGGTTTCAGGATCAGGGCGCGAGCCAGGGCCACACGCTGCTGCTGGCCGCCGGAGATCTGATCCACATAGCGATCGTCGAAGCCCTCCAGATCCACCATCGCCAGCGCCTCTTTGACGCGGGTTTTGATCTCTGCACGCGGCACGCCGAGCATCTTCAGGCCGTAGCCGACGTTCTCGCCCAGCGACATGTGCGGGAACAGGGCGTAGGACTGGAACACCATGCAGATATCACGCTGCTGAATGGAACTGTGGGTCACGTCCTCGCCGTCGATAAAGATCTGCCCATCGGTGGGCTTTTCCAGCCCGGCCACCAGACGCAGCACCGTGGTTTTACCGCAGCCGGACGGGCCGAGCAGGGTCACCATCTGCCCCTGCGGGATCGCCAGGTTGATGTTTTCAATCACCGTGTTCGCGCCAAAGCGCTTGGTCACGTTACGCAGTTCAACGAAATGTTTCTGAGTCATAGTGTTACGCCTGGTTTTTGGCTTTGGAGCGGGAGATACGAGCCTCACCGATCAGCCAGTCAAAGAGGAAAATGATCGCCAGCATGACCACAATCAGGATCGAGCCGTAGGCGATCGCCACGCCGTATTCGCCGTCTTCCACGCGGTTCAGAATGTAGGCCGTGGCCACGCGGGTATCCGGCGTGACGAGGAACACAATGGCGCTGACGGTGGTAATGGCCCGCACAAAGCTGTAGATCAGCGCCGACAGAATCGCCGGGCGCAGCAGCGGCAGCAGGATGTGTGTAATGGTGCGCAGCGACCCGGCACGCAGGCTCAGCGAGGCCTCATCCAGCGATTTGTCGATCTGGCCCAGACCCGCAATCCCGGCGCGAATGCCCACCGGCACGTTACGCATCACCATCGAGATAATGACGATGGCGGCGGTGCCCGTGAGGTACACCGGGGCGCTGTTAAAGGCCAGAATGTAGGAGACGCCCGCCACGGTGCCCGGTACGGCGAAGCACAGCATGGTGGTGAACTCGATGGTCTTTTTGCCCCTGAACTGCTGGCGCACTACCACCCAGGCGATCAGCAGACCAAACCCGGCGGTGATCGGTGCGGCGATCCCGGCGTACAGCAGGGTATCCAGCAGCGAAGGCCATGCCCCGTCGCTCATCCCCTGGCCGAACAGCTTGATAAAGTTATCCAGCGTCAGGGTGTAATCCACCCCCCAGTTGACGGTAAAGCTGCCGTAGAAAATGCTGCCGTAGAGCAGGGCGTTAAAGGCGATCCACACCGTCAGCAGGGCAACGACTCCCCACACCAGGGTCACCGGCAGCGGCTGGACGTCACCGCGATAGGACTTGCCGGAGACCGTGACATAGGAGCGTTTGCCGATCCACATGTACTGGATGCAGAACACCAGCAGCGAGAACAGCAGCAGGAACGCCCCGAGGGTGCTGGCGGCCTGATAATCGAGCTGCGAGCCGGTGATGTAGAAGTAGATCTGCGTGGCGAGCACGTCGAAGTTACCGCCCAGCACCAGCGGGTTACTGAAGTCCGCCAGCGACTGGACGATAACGATCAAAAAGGCGTTGGCCAGCGCCGGTTTCAGCAGCGGGACAAAGACGCTGTTAAAGGTCTGCCAGCGGCTGGCGCGCAGGGTATAGGAGGCTTCTTCCAGCGACGGGTGAATGGTCTTGATCGCCCCGTCGAGGATCATAAAGGCCATCGGGGTAAAGGCCAGCACCTGCGCCAGCCAGATGCCGGTGAAGCCGTACAGCCAGTTGGTGTTGGTCAGGCCAAACCAGTCGACCATCAGCTCGGTAACGTAGCCGGAGCGGCCCATCATCAGCGTCACGCCCAGACCCACCACGAACGGCGGGGTGACGATCGGCAGGATCGAGAAGATGCGGCCAATAATGGCGCTGCGTTTGGCGATGCGGGTGGTGTAGATCGCCAGCACCAGGCCGAAGAAGGTGCAGCCGATCCCCACCGCAATGGCGAGCAGGATCGAGTTGATGATGACCTGAATGATGTGCGACTGCGACAGCACATTCATAAACGCCAGCGGGGCGAGCTCGCCCGCATCGTTGGTGAACATCGGAATAAAGATGGCGATGCTCGGCCAGACGATAAAGATGCCGATCAGCGCGACGATGGCGATCAGCGAGCCGATCACAAAGCGGTCGCCCCCCAGCCACTCAAGGCGCGTCAGGGCGAGGGTCATGATCGCCCCCAGCGCCACAAACAGCACGATCGTGGCATAGCCTAAACCGCGCCCTTCGATCGTGGCGCTGATGACGATAAAGGCCATGCACAGCAGCGCCCAGCCGGCGTCGAGGTAGTGGCGGCTGCGCTGCTCGCGTTTTGCCTCGTTAAACGGGCGCACCAGCAGCAGGCTCGGGAGCAGATACCACAGCCAGCTGATGTTGAAGTGCGACCAGCTGTAGGCCGCGAGGATCTCGTCCCCGGTGGATTCCAGCAGGCCATAATCCAGGCTCCAGCTCGGCAGCAGGGCAAAGGCCAGCCAGCCAACGAAAACCCAAAGGAAGACCGCATCCCGTTTTTTCACGGGATGAAGAGCGAGTGTCTGTGACATAGGTATTCCGGTGTTGTAGGCCGGGTAAGGCGTTTACGCCGCCACCCGGCAAAGGTTCGCAGGAGCGGGCTTATTTACCCATCTTCACGTCGCTGACCCACTTGTTGATCAGCGCCTTGCGCACGTCCGTTGAGCCGTACTTATCCATGTCGTAGCTGATCAGCTTCAGGTCATCCAGCTTTAGCGAGTTCGGGGAGGTCTCGGCGGTGGTGTTGGTCAGGATCTGATAGGACTTGCCCTGTTTCCACGCCAGCTCCTGAGCCTCTTTCGACAGCACCCAGTCCACGAACAGCTTCGCGTTCTCTTCGTTACGCGCGCCCTTCAGGATGCTGACGCCGCCGATTTCATACCCGGTGCCTTCGCACGGAGAGATCAGCTCCAGCGGGGCCCCTTGCTCTTTTTCCAGCGAGTAGTCGTGCAGGAAGCCGATGCCGATGGCCGTTTCACCGCGGGCGGCGTTACGCGCCGGGGCAATACCCGATTTGGTGTACTGGGAGACGTTGCCGTTGAGCTGCTTCAGGTAATCAAAGGCCTGATCTTCACCCCACAGCTGGACGAAGGTCGCCAGCGCGGTATAGGCGGTGCCGGAGCTTTGCGGATCGGCAATCTGGATCTCGCCTTTGTATTCCGGTTTGGTCAGATCTTTCCAGCACTGCGGCACCGGCAGGTTCTTCTCTTTCAGGCGCTGGGTGTTAACGCCAAAGCCCAGAATGCCGACATAGACCGCCGAGGAGAGGTTGCCTTTCACCTTCGCCGGATCGCGGAATTTCTCCATGATCTGCTCGAGGTTGGCGGATTTGTATGGCTGCAGCAGCCCCATCTCACCGGCCTGGGATTGCGGGTCCAGAGTGCCGCCGTACCAGACGTCGGCCTGCGGGTTTTTCTTCTCGGCATCGACCTTCGCCAGGGTGCTGCCGGAGCCGTTGCGGATAAAGGAGGTTTTGACATCGTACTTATCGCCGAATGCTTTGGTTTCGGCTTCGCACATTTCGTTGGTGGCGCTGCAGTAGACCACCAGACGGCCTTTGGCCTGTGCGGCACCGGTTAAGGTGGCCAGCGCGATCCCGGAAGCAATGAGGGTAGAGAGAAGCGTTGTTTTCATTATTCAGCCCTTGTTATGACGTTATGTGACTGCGAGAAGCGGTGATGCCCGCCATCAGCAGCGGCATCAGGAGTAAACCCATCAGCACGGCGGCAATCGAGAGCAAACTGAACATCCCCGACCAGCCGTAGCGTTCGATAACCTGTGACAGCGGCCACCCGGCCAGCGCCGCCCCCAGATAAGCGAACACGCCAAGAAAACCGGTAATCGAGCCTGCTGCCTGCTTGTGTCCGCACTCCACGGCGGCAAGACCGATGAGCATCTGCGGACCAAAGACAAAAAATCCCACTGTAAAAAAGCACATCGCCAGCAGGGCGTAGTGATGAACCGGGGCCAGCCACAGGGCCGCCACCGACACCATTAATCCCAGCGTGAACAGCAAAATCATCGGTGCCCGCTGGCCGCTGAACAGCAGATCCGATCCCCAGCCGGCGAACAGCGCCCCGAGCAGGCCGCCGACTTCAAACAGCATCACCGTGGCGTTGGCGCTCAGCAGGTTGACCCCGTGGCTCTCCGCCAGCCAGATGTTGCCCCAGTCGTTGAGGGCGATGCGGATCAGATAGACCAGCACATAGGACGCCCCGAGCAGCCAGATCATCGGGTTTTGCAGCATGGTGGTGCGTAACATCTGCCACAGCCCCATCGGCGGGCTCTGTTGTTGCTGGCGCAACTCCAGCGGATCGTTGCGCCACTCCCCGACCGTCGGGAGACCCTCTTCCTGCGGTGTGCCCCGCAGTTGTGTGGTCAGCCACAGGCCGAGCACGATACTGATGATCCCCGGTGTCAGCATCGCTGCCTGCCACCCCCAGCGATGGGCGGCGAAGGCACAGATCAGCGGAATAATGGCCCCGCCGATGTTGATAGAGGTGTTCCAGCATCCCCACCAGAAGCCGCGCTCGTTGCGCGAATACCAGTGGGTGAGCAATCTGGCGCAGGGCGGCCATCCCCAGCCCTGAAAGAAGCCGTTCAGCGTCCAGATAAACAGCAGCAGCGGCAGGGAGTCGCCGAAGGCGAACAGCACGTTCAGCACCCCGGTGGCCATCAGGCCGATACCCATAAACGCCCGCTGGCCTTTGCTGTCATGCCACAGTCCGGCGGCAAATTTCGACAGGCCGTAGCTGAGGTAAAACAGCGACCCGATCAGGCCGATGTCGCTTTTGCTCAGCCCCAGATCCATCTGCAATGCAGGCAGGACGTAGTTGAGGCTTTTGCGCGTCAGGTAAAACGCGGCGTAACCAATCACCATGCAGATCAGCAGTCGCGGACGAAGCCGGCGATAGCGTTGAGTAACCTGGTCAGCAGACAGTGCGGGCATGACGTTCTCCGTTTGAGATGACTGTATGAAAGCACGACGAAAAAGGGATGAGAGAAAGTCTGGCGTGACTAAGACTTTTTCCTGGTTAGCGGTGTGTTTGATGCAAAACTGTGGGCAGGTTAACAATTACGCGCGTGCCGCCCTGCGACTCCAGGGTTAACTCCCCGCCGAGAGCATGCACGCGCTCGCGCATCCCCTGAATACCAAAACCGGGCATCTGCTGCGGGCTGATGCCGCTGCCGTTATCCCGCACCTCCAGGCGCAGCTGGTCCTGGTGCTGGCAGAGCAGGATGCTGACCTCGTTGGCATCGGCGTGTTTGCTGACGTTATTCAGCAGCTCCTGCAGCAGGCGATAGAGGGTAAAGACCAGGGTTTCGCTCTGGGGCGGGGCCGCCAGCTGGTACTCAAACCGGCACTGGATCCCGCGCTCGGCAAAGGCGAACTCGTTCACCAGATGGTGCAGGGCCTCATTGAGTGACAGCTCGTCCAGCACCGGGGGGCGCAGCTGACGCAGCAGCTGGCGGGTGGAGTGATGGATGCGCCTCGCCAGCTCGTTGATCTGCCCGGCGGCCTCCAGCGCCTGCGGGGTATCGCTCGCCCGCTTCACCAGCTGGGACTGGATCTGAATCGCGGTGATGTTCTGGCCAATCTCGTCGTGCAGCTCCCGGGCCAGGTGCTTGCGGGTATCCTCTTCGGTATGGATCAGCTTTTCCGCCAGCGCGCGCCGGGCCTGCAACTCCGCCTCCAGCCGACGGCGATAGTGATCGAGGTTCATCGCCAGATGCTGCTGGCGGCTGATGGCGATCCCCAGCCCGATCCCCAGCAGCGACTGGGTGGCGAGGAAAATCTCCAGCTCCAGCAAGTCGCTGAATCCCACGCCCACCTGACGGGCGATGGTGATCATCATGCTGCCCAGCAGGCCGGAGAGCACGCCCCCCTGCCAGCCGAACTTCCACGCCATCACCACGTTGGGCAGGAAGACCACGATCAGCAGCAGCCGCTCGAGGGCCGGGGAGAGCACCATCTGGGTGCCGATGCCGATAATAAAAAACAGGCTGCACCAGATAATCAACGAGGTACGCAGGGGCGGGTTGCTGGTGTCGAGCCCCAGCAGATGATAGCGGTGCTGCTGGCGTAAAAACTCAAACACCAGGTAGACGAACGGGGTCAGCAGCACCCCGCCGGTAAAGGAGGCCAGCGCCAGCAGGGTGGTCGGGCTGTCGAGAAAGGGCGCCAGGATCAGGGTCTGGAGCAGGGCGTTAAGGCTCACCGCGGCGATCAGCAGCGAAAGGCGCTGCCAGTAGAGCGGAAAGCGGTGCCAGAAATATTGCGCCAGCCACGCACAGACGGTACCCACCAGCGGCACCATCAGCATCAGATGATGGGTGAGCAGTTGTTCGCTGTGCAGCCAGAGCATCGCCGCCAGCGGGGGAAGGATCAGTGCTGGCCAGAAGCGGCGCGAGAGCACGATCAGCAGCGCCAGATAGACGCCCTGGGGCAAAAACAGCGCCGCCTGCTGCCCGTTCTGGGTGAGGTAAAAGCTGAGCGTCCACAGCATCAGCCAGCCGGTGCCCCAGGCCAGCATAATAAACAGCGAGAGAATGATGTGCCGCAGGGAGCGCCGCATCAGTGGCCGGTCAGCAGCTGGTGATCGAGAGCAAAATGCACCAGCTCGATGGTGCTGTTGCACTGCAGTTTGCCCAGCACGTTGGCGCGGTGCACGTGAACCGTCTTGTGGCTGAGTTCGAGTTTGAAAGCAATCTCCTTCACGCTGTCACCCTTGACCAGCAGCTCGAACACCTCTTTCTCGCGCGGGGTCAGCGCGGCCAGCGCCTGCGACACCGGCTCGCCGCCGCGCAGGGCTTTCACCGCATCGGCACAGAGATAATGGCCGCCCATCCCGACGGAACGCACCGCCTGCACTAACTCTTCCGGCCCGCAGCGTTTGGTGAGATACCCGCTGGCCCCCGCGTCCAGCGCGCTCTGCACAAAGGCCGGGGTGTCGTAGATGCTGAGGATGATGGCGCGAAACCCCGGGCGCTGCTGGCGCAGGCGTTTGAGCAGGCTCAGGCCATTCTCATCGGGCATGGCGACGTCGAGCACCGCCACGTCGACGGCATCGCGGGTGAGGGCGGGCCAGGCCTCGGCGGCGCTGCTGTACTGGCCTTCCACCACCAGATCGTCTTCCAGATTTAACAGCTGGGCGAACCCGGATCGCACCACCACGTGATCGTCCACCAGCACCACTTTGATCATCTCAGATACCTTTGCGGAATAATCCACCTATGATGCCTGTCAATGCTTGTCTGGCAATCACGTGCCTGTGGTTATGTAACGGATGTAACAAAATTGCAATAAATGCCGATGATGCGTAGCGATCCCGGCTTGGGTACTATTTTTAATATAAATCAATATTTTTAAAATATTAATCGACTGAATATTTATTTCGCCATCAATCGCTAAATCCTATTTAAATAATAGCCTTTGCCAATAATCATCCTTGATAACTGTCAACAAACCCACCCCGCACCCTTTTATGATGAACACGCAAAAAAGAGAAAACAAATTCGTATTCTGGATGCTCTGTTCTTAAGGATGGAAAATGAAAATATTAACCCGTATTGCCGCCCTGTGCGCTGCAGGGGCGGTGGTCTGTTATCTGGGATTATCAGGCTACGTCTGGTATCACGATAAAGCCCGTATTCAGGAAAGTGATGTTCAGCTTTCGGCAATAAAAGAAAATAATCAAATTCTGAGCCTGTTCCGGGAGAAGGGGTGCGATTATTGCCATACCCCTTCCGCCGCCTTACCTTTCTATGCCTCATTACCCATTGCTAAACAGCTGATGGAATATGACACCCGCCTCGGGTATCAATCTTTTAATCTTGAAGATATACGTAGTGCATTAATTAATGACCGCGCTGTACCGCAAAGCGATCTGAATAAAATCGAATGGGTAATGCAACATAACACCATGCCGCCGACACGCTATGTCGCGCTGCACTGGGCCGGAAAAATGAATGACGAGGAGCAGCTGATGATCCTTAACTGGATCAAAAAGCAGCGCGAAAGCCATTACGCCAGCCCGGACATGGCCGCCGCCCGTCGCAATGAGCCGGTGCAGCCGGTGCCGAAATCCTTACCGGTGGAGGATCAGAAAGTTGCGCTCGGCTTCCGCCTGTATCACGACACCCGTCTCTCCGGGGACAGCACCATCTCCTGCGCCAGCTGCCATTCGCTGAACGCGGGCGGGGTGGATGGCCGCCAGACCTCGCTGGGGGTTAACGGCGCGGTAGGGCCGATCAACGCCCCGACGGTGTTCAACGCCACCTTTAACCTCGAGCAGTTCTGGGATGGTCGCGCCGCCGATCTGCAAAACCAGGCCGGCGGCCCGCCGCTGAACCCGATTGAGATGGCCTCCAAATCCTGGGATGAGATCGTTGCGAAGCTGGATGTCGATCCGGCGCTGAAAACCGCCTTTGAGGCGGTCTACCCGCAGGGCTTCAACGGCGACACCATCACCGATGCGATTGCCGAGTATGAAAAAACGCTGATCACCCCCGATGCGCCCTTTGATAAGTGGCTGCGCGGGGATGAAAACGCCCTGACGGCTCAGCAGAAGCACGGCTATGTGCTGTTCAAGGAGAACAAATGCGCCACCTGCCACGGCGGGGTGATCCTCGGCGGACGTTCATTTGAACCTCTGGGGCTGAAAAAAGCGTATGACTTCGGGGACGTGACCGCCGCCGATATCGGGCGCATGAACGTCACCAACGAGGTGCGTGACCGTCTGCGGCAGAAGGTGCCGGGCCTGCGCAACGTGGCCTTAACCGCTCCGTACTTCCACCGCGGGGATGTACCGTCCCTCGACGAGGCGGTGAAGCTGATGCTGCGCTACCAGGTGGGCACCAGCCTGCCGCAAAACGAGGTGGACGATATTGTCGCCTTCCTCAACAGCCTGACCGGGGTCTATACCCCTTATCAACCAGGCAGCCGTTAATCAGACTGTAGCGTCCTTTGTTTGCCGGGTGGCGGCTACGCCTTACCCGGCCTACTTCTGGTTTCAGGTGCCGGCGTTATGCTTTTAGCGCCTGTCTATTGCCGAATTTTTTCTAAAAACGATTCGGCATTAACGATGCTTTTTAATTCCTTTATCAAAATTCCGCTGCCGGAAATACTGCCCCCATAACAACTCGGGGAGCAGACATTATGGCAATTTCATCGCGGTTTACCTTATTTGGCGCGTTGGCGCTGTGGGCCGTTCAGGCACAGGCGGTGGACGTCACCATCGCGTATCAAACTTCCGCGGAGCCAGCAAAAGTGGCGCAGGCGGATAACACTTTCGAAAAAGCGAGCGGCGCGAAAGTCGACTGGCGTAAGTTCGACAGCGGCGCCAGTATCGTGCGGGCCCTGGCCTCCGGCGACGTGCAGATTGGCAATCTCGGCTCCAGCCCGCTGGCGGTGGCTGCCAGTCAGCAGGTGCCGATCGAAGTCTTCCTGCTGGCCTCCCAGCTCGGCAACTCCGAAGCGCTGGTGGTGAAGAAAAACATCACTAAGCCCGAGGATCTGATCGGCAAACGCATTGCGGTGCCCTTTATCTCCACCACCCACTACAGCCTGCTCGCAGCCCTGAAACACTGGAACATCAAGCCGGGGCAGGTGGAGATTATCAACCTGCAGCCACCGGCGATTATCGCCGCCTGGCAGCGGGGCGACATCGACGGGGCTTACGTCTGGTCGCCTGCGGTAAATGAACTGCAAAAAGACGGCAGCGTGCTGACCGACTCCGCCCAGGTGGGCCAGTGGGGCTCGCCAACCCTCGACGTCTGGGTGGTGCGCAAAGACTTTGCCGAGAAGCATCCGGAGATCGTGAAAGCCTTCGCCAAAAGCGCCATCGATGCCCAGCAGCCCTACATTGCCAACCCGGATGAGTGGCTGAAACAGCCCGCCAACCTGGAGAAACTCGCTCGCCTGAGCGGGGTGCCGGAGGCCGACGTGCCGGGGCTGGTGAAGGGCAATACCTACCTGACGCCTGCCCAGCAGCTGCAACAGCTGGCGGGGCCGGTGAATAAAGCGATTGTTGATACCGCCGGCTTCCTGAAAGAACAGGGCAAAGTGCCTGCGGTGGCGGCGGACTACAGCCAGTACGTGACCGATCGCTTTGTGAAGTAAGGGGGAGCGGATGCTGAATATTACAAATCTGTACGCTGATTACGCTGGCAAGCCTGCGCTGGAGGATATCAACCTGACGCTGGATAGCGGCGAGCTGCTGGTGGTCCTCGGCCCGTCCGGCTGCGGGAAGACCACGCTGCTGAACCTGATCGCCGGGTTTGTACCTTATCAGCACGGCACCATTCAACTGGCAGGCAAAAAGGTGGAGGGGCCCGGCGCCGAGCGCGGCGTGGTCTTCCAGAACGAAGGGCTGCTGCCGTGGCGTAACGTGCAGGAGAACGTCGCCTTCGGCCTGCAGCTGGCGGGCACCTCGCGGGAAGCGCGGCTGGCCATTGCGCGGGAGATGCTGAAAAAAGTCGGGCTGGAGGGGGCGGAAAAACGCTTTATCTGGCAGCTCTCAGGCGGCCAGCGTCAGCGTGTCGGCATCGCCCGCGCGCTGACGGCGAATCCACAGCTGTTGCTGCTGGATGAACCCTTCGGGGCGCTGGACGCCTTTACCCGCGAGCAGATGCAAACCCTGCTCCTGCGCCTGTGGCACGAGACCGGCAAGCAGGTTCTGCTGATCACCCATGACATCGAAGAAGCGGTGTTTATGGCCACCGAACTGGTATTGCTCTCACCGGGGCCGGGCCGGGTGCTGGAGCGTCTGCCGCTCAATTTTGCCCGCCGCTTTGTCGCTGGAGAACCGGTGCGCAGCATCAAGTCCGATCCTGATTTTATCGCCCGGCGTGAATACGTCCTGAGCCGCGTGTTTGAGCAGCGGGAGGCCTTCTCATGAGCATTGTGGTGAATGACAAAACGGCGCGCAAACGTCTGACCCTGCGCTGGCCCTTTTCCCGCCAGTTAACCCTCAGCGTCAGCACCCTGCTGGTGCTGCTGGCCGTGTGGTGGGCCGTGGCGGCGGCGCAGTGGATCAGCCCCCTGTTCCTGCCGCCGCCGGGCCAGGTGCTGGTGAAACTGTTTACCATCGCCGGTCCGGAAGGGTTTATGGATGCCACCCTGTGGCAGCATCTGGCGGCCAGTCTCGGGCGCATTCTGGTGGCCCTGCTGGCGGCGGTGATCCTCGGTATCCCGGTGGGGATTGCGATGGGCTTAAGCCCGACGGTGCGCGGGATCCTCGATCCGCTGATCGAGCTGTATCGCCCGGTGCCGCCGCTGGCGTATTTGCCGCTGATGGTGATCTGGTTTGGTATCGGCGAGACCTCCAAGATCCTGCTGATCTATCTGGCGATTTTCGCCCCGGTGGCGATGTCGGCGGTGGCCGGCGTTAAAAGCGCCCAGCAGGTGCGGATCCGGGCGGCGCAGTCGCTGGGTGCCAGTCGTGCCCAGGTGCTGTGGTTTGTGATTTTACCCGGCGCGCTGCCAGAGATCCTGACCGGGCTGCGGATCGGGCTTGGGGTGGGCTGGTCAACGCTGGTGGCGGCTGAACTGATCGCCGCCACGCGCGGGTTAGGCTTTATGGTCCAGTCGGCGGGGGAATTCCTGGCGACGGACGTGGTACTGGCCGGGATCATGGTGATCGCCGTGATCGCCTTCGGATTAGAACTGGGGCTGCGCGCGCTACAGCGCCGCCTGACGCCCTGGCATGGAGAGATACAATGAGTGAACGTCTGACCATTACCCCGCTGGGGCCGTATATTGGCGCACAGATTTCCGGCCTGGATGTCACCCGGCCGTTAAGCGATAACCAGTTTGAGCAGCTCTATCATGCGGTGCTGCGCCATCAGGTGGTGTTCCTGCGCGAGCAGGCGATCACCCCGCAGCAGCAGCGCGCCCTGGCGCTCCGTTTTGGCGATCTGCATATCCACCCGGTCTACCCGCATGCCGAAGGGGTGGAGGAGATCATCGTCCTCGATACCCACAACGACAATCCGCCGGACAACGACAACTGGCACACCGATGTCACCTTTATTGAGACACCGCCCGCCGGGGCGATCCTCGCGGCCAAACAGCTGCCGGAGAGCGGGGGTGATACCCTTTGGGCCAGCGGGATTGCGGCGTTCGAGGCATTATCCGCGCCGTTCCGCCAGCTGCTGAGCGGCCTGCGGGCGGAGCATGATTTCAAAAAATCCTTCCAGGAGTACAAGTACCGTAAAACGGAAGAGGAGCACCAGCGCTGGCTGGAGGCAGTGGCGAAACACCCGCCGCTACTGCACCCGGTGGTGCGTACCCATCCGGTCAGCGGCAAGCAGGCGCTGTTCGTCAACGAGGGCTTCACCACGCGGATTGTGGATCTGAGCGAGAAAGAGAGCGAGGCGCTGCTGGGGTTCCTGTTTGCCCACGTTACCAAACCGGAGTTCCAGGTGCGCTGGCGCTGGCAGGAGAACGATCTGGCGATCTGGGATAACCGGGTGACGCAGCATTACGCCAATGCCGATTATTTGCCGCAGCGGCGGATTATGCACCGGGCGACGATATTGGGGGATAAACCTTTCTTCCGTGCGGCCTGATTGCCGGGTGGCGGCTACGCCTTACCCGGCCTACAACACCTGCTCCCGTAGGCCCGGTAAGCGTAGCGCCACCGGGCAATCCGGATTAACGCAGAATTTTCTTCTCGGCCAGATCCAGCGCGAAGTAGCTGAAGATCAGATCCGCGCCCGCGCGTTTGATCGCCCCCAGGCTTTCGAGGATCACTTTCTCTTCATCGATCGCCCCCGCCTGGGCGGCGAATTTGATCATCGCGTACTCACCGCTCACCTGATAGGCGCCCAGCGGCAGCTCGGTGCGCTCGCGGATATCGCGCAAAATGTCGAGATAGGCACCGGCCGGTTTCACCATCAGGCAGTCGGCGCCCTGGGCTTCGTCGAGCAGTGATTCACGGATCGCTTCCCGGCGGTTCAACGGATTCATCTGGTAAGTTTTGCGATCGCCTTTCAGGGCGGTGCCCGCTGCTTCACGGAACGGGCCGTAGAAGGAGGAGGCGAATTTGGTGGAGTAGGACATGATCGCGGTATCGGTGAAGCCCGCGGCGTCCAGCGCCTGGCGAATGGCCTGCACCTGGCCGTCCATTGCGGCAGACGGGGCGATAAAGTCAGCGCCTGCGGCGGCGGCTACGACGGCCTGTTTGCCCAGGTTAAGCAGGGTTGCGTCGTTATCCACGCCATGATCGCACAGCACACCGCAGTGGCCGTGGGAGGTGTATTCGCAGAAGCAGGTGTCGGACATGACGATCATCTCTGGCACCGTCTCTTTGGCGATGCGCGACATACGCGCCACCAGACCATCCTCTTTCCAGGCATCGCTGCCGGTAGCATCGGTGTGGTGGGAGATGCCGAAGGTCATGATCGACCGGATACCGGCGTTGGCGATACGCTCAATTTCGCGCGCCAGGTGTTTCTCCGGGATACGCATGACGCCCGGCATAGCCTCGATGGCTTTGTAGTCATCGATCTCTTCTTCAACAAAAATCGGCAACACCAGATCGTTTAAGGTCAGTGTTGTCTCTTCAAAAAGCGCGCGCAGAGCCGGGGATTTGCGCAGACGACGGGGACGAGCAATTAAATCGTTCATGATATGCCTGACGAGTGTGAATCAAAGAGGGCCAGTGTACCCGAAATGCCCCCCGGCTGTTTTACTAAAGTTGTCGTTTAGCCCGCAGAATGCGGGGCAGGGTAGTCTGGCTTTATTTACTTTTTTTCATTTTATTGTCTGAAATAAGTTTACGCTCTATTTACGTAAGATAAATCTGCGGCAAAAATATATCCAACCCAGGTATCATCCTAACCAGGCGAGATTCTATTTTTATGTGCGCTATGTTACTTATTTATTTGATCTCTTATTTTCTTTTGTTTTATAAGTCCCAATGATCTTTCACCTTTAATATGTTTGCTTTCGAATGAGATTAACTCATTGGAATTATTGTTGTTTTTTATTATTTTTTATATTTTAAAAATTATTTATATAATTCCGTCTGTTTTCGGACTTAATTGTAGGATTCATTGAACCATTTTGTTTTGAGGCTGCATAATTCGCCTCGCAATATATTTGCACTGTATTTACGGACAAACTTGCTTACGTCCCTGAGGAGGGATGACCCAATGCAAACATGGAAAAAGAAACTTGTTGTATCTCAACTTGCATTAGCCTGTACACTGGCTATCGCTTCTCAGGCCAATGCAAAAGATATTTCTGGTAGCACTTACAACACCTTTGGTTACGATAATACTGCCACCTCGGCCTGGTATAACGGATATACCGACTGGAATTACTCTTCTGCGGCCCACGATGGCGATATCTATCCCGTCATCAATAAATCGACCGTAAACGGCGTGATCTCAGCGTATTACCTGGATGATGGCGCAGGCGGCCATGCCAACGCCCTGTCGATCGCCAACAGCACCATTAACGGGATGATCACCTCTCAGTGTATGACCACCGAATGTGCGGGCGGTCTGAACCCCGACGGTACTTCACATCAGCAGTACGATCGTTTTGCGCTGACGGTGGACAACACCACCATCAACGATACCTATGAGCATTATGCTTACGATGTGGTGAGCGGCTCCACGACCACCACCAACTACTGGGATACTCACGCGCTGGGCAACGCCATTACCCTCGACGTGGAATCTGACATCGTTATCCAGAACAACTCCCGCATCGCCGGGATCACCCTGACTCAGGGTTATCACCAGCTGGATAACACCCCGTATGATGCCGTCACCGGCATCGAAGATAACAGCCATGTCTTCACCAATACCCTGCAGGTGAAGGATTCCGTTGTTACCTCCGGCGCGTACAGCGATCTGGGCACCAGCGGTTTCTATGGTCAGTCGGCAAAACCGAGCGATTACGGCGAAAGCGCAGCCACCGCCCTTGATGATGCGGCGCTGATCGTGACGGCCGGCAGCGCGGATAACGCCATGCGCACCACGGCGAACTTCGATCACTCCACCCTGACCGGCGATGTGCTGTTCACCAGCACCTTCGACAATAACTTCTACCCGAATGGCGATCCGGCCACCGACACCACCGCTGATGGCGTCTACAACCCGACCACCAACGGCTGGGACGGGACCGACAAACTGGATCTGACCCTGACCAACGGCAGCAAGTGGGTCGGTGCGGCGGTCTCCAGCGTTGAAGCGATTGGGCCTGCTGATATGTATGGCCTCGGCTACAGCAGCGTCGACTGGCGCAGCCTGGTGCCAAACAGCATCTGGCCGGGATCCACCTTCAACAGCAACGCCCATGTAGTGGGCAACCAGGTTTATCAGAGCGGGATTTTCAACGTTGCGCTGGATAACGGCTCCGAGTGGGATACCCGTAAGCAGTCCAACATTGATGCCCTGACCGTCAACAACCGTTCGCAGGTGAACGTAGAGAGCTCCAGCCTGCTGGCTGACAGCATCACGCTGACCAATGCCTCCACCATGAATATCGGCGATGCCGGTGGTGTGGCAACCGACAGCCTGTATCTCGACAGTTCAAGCCTGACCACCCTGACTCAGGAAACGGCGGAGCTGTACGCCAACACCATTACCGTGGATAACCGTGCAGAGCTGGCGCTGGGTCTGGGCCAGGTCGACACCCACAAACTGGTGCTGACCGACGGCGGTGTGCTGAACGTGGCCAGCCGCGATTACGTGTTCAATTCCGATCTGAACAATGCCCGCTATATCACCAACGATATCCACCAGCCAGAGTACGACTTCGGGACCATTGCCCTGAACTCGGATGGTCATCTGGCGGTGAACGGTGAAGTCTCCGGTAACTACAAAGTCCGTCTGGATGACGCGACCGGGGCCGGTTCCGTTGCCGACTACAAAGATAAGGAGATCATCCGCGTTTACGATAATAACGCCGATACGCAGGCCAGCTTCACCGCGGCCAACAAAGCGGATCTCGGGGCTTACACTTATCAGGCTCAGCAGCAGGGCGACACCGTGGTGCTGCATCAGGAGCGCCTGGCCGATTACGCCAACATGGCGCTGAGCATTCCGTCTGCCAATACCAACATCTGGCATCTGCAGCAGGATGCCCTGGCTAACCGTCTGACCAATAGCCGTCACGGCCTGGCGGACAACGGTGGCGCATGGGTGAACGTCTTCGGCGGTAATTTCGACGGCGATAACGGCACCATCCATTACGATCAGGACGTCAGCGGCATCATGGTGGGTCTCGATACCCATATTGATGGCAACAACGCCGACTGGATCTTCGGTGCGGCAGCGGGCTTTGCCAAAGGCGATATGAACGATCGCAGCGGCCAGGTGGATCAGGACAGCCAGACCGCGATGCTCTACTCCGCGGCGCGCTTTGCTAACGATCTCTTCATCGACAGCTCCCTGAGCTACTCACGCTTCAATAACGATCTCTCTGCCAACATGAGCACGGGCGAATACGTCGATGGCAATACCACGACTGACGCCTGGGGCTTTGGGCTGAAGCTGGGCTACGACTGGAAACCGAACGATGCCGGTTACCTCACGCCGTATGCCGCCATCTCCGGCCTGTTCCAGTCTGGCGACGATTACCGTCTGAGCAACGATCTGCGCGTAGGCAGCCAGTCTTACGACAGCATGCGTTATGAAGTTGGTTTCGACGCGGGCTACACCATCGGTTACGGCGACGATCAGGCACTGACACCGTTCTTCAAACTGGCCTATGTGTATGACGATGCCGGTGAAGATGCCAAAGTGAACGGCGACAACATCGATAACGGTGTGAAAGGTTCCGCGGTACGCGTGGGCCTGGGTACGCAGTTTAGCTTCACCAAAAACTTCAGTGCTTACACTGATGCCACTTACCTCGGTGGTGGTGATGTTGATCAAAACTGGGGTGCTAACCTCGGTGTGAAATACACCTGGTAACACGCCTGATGCGGGGAGGTTTTCCTCCCCGCTTTTTAGCGTTAGTTAAGATGACTCGAGATCTGCATGAACCGGTATGCAAAACCCATTTCTGAATTCTCCCGGCTCGAAAAGTGCCTCTCTGCGCACAGCACGCCGTTCAAACTGTCTGCCCAGCTTCCGGTGTTTGGCGAGCGCAATGAAGAAGAGCACTACGCGGTCGTACTGCAGTCAGGATCGCTCAGTATTCACCGACAGCAGGATGATTTGCTGGTCGAGATTGTCGCCGCACCCTACATCTTCGGGATCAACGCTGGCATGATGGGCTGCAGCACAGAGTACCTGCTGGTGACACAATCCCCCTGTTCCGGGTTCTACCTCCCTGCCGCTGGCGCCCGCCATCTGATCCAACAGGCCGGTTTATGGTCTGATGCGTTCTGCTGGCTCTCCTGGCACCACCGGGTGATGGAGATCCGCGATAAGCAGCTGGTGGGTAATAACTCCTACAGCCAGATCCGCGCCACGCTGCTGGATATGGCCCAGTGGGATGAATCGTTACGGATGCGGGTGGGGGTAATGAGCTACATTCAGCGACGCACGCGCATTTCGCGTTCGGTGGTGGCAGAGGTGCTGGCGGCGTTACGGCAGGGGAACTACATCATTATGGAAAGGGGCAAACTGATTAGGGTCAACCATTTGCCCGCTGAATATTAGTCCAGGGAGGCGGGGATCGCCCGCGGCTTGTTCTCGCTCAGTTCAACCACCAGCTGGTTGACGCCGTCGCTCATATTGACGAAACGCGTGAGCGGCGAGCGCGTCACCACCACGAATACGCCCACGTTAGACTGCGGGATCATTGCCATATAGGTAATGAATCCACCGCCACCGCCGGTTTTCTGGATAATGCCCGGACGGCCATTTTTCGGTGCCATATAGACCCAGCCGAGGCCCAGCGCATCCGCGCGGCCTGGCACATCCATGCCGATCACCCGCGTTAACTGGCTGCGCTGATAAATCAGCGTCTGCATTCTGTCGGCCTGATTGCTGCGCGCATAGAAATCAGAAGAGAGGAACTGCTGCATCCAGCGCATCATGTCGCCTGGGGTGGAGTAAACTCCGCCGCTGCCCACCGCTGCCAGGGTGTTGTTACACGGGCTGGCTCCTTTCTCCGCCACCATCAGACGTTTGCACTGATCGGGGGAGGGGGTAAAGGTAGTGTCTTTCATCCCCAGCGGACGGGCGATTTGCTCGTCGAACAGCTGGGCATAGGGTTTGCCCGCCGCGGTGCCCAGCGCATCGGCCAGCAGATCAAAGGCCAGGTTTGAGTAGGCGGCCTGCGAGCCCGGCGATGATTTCAGGGTGGCGGTGGATAACCAGTTCCAGCGTTGATCCCGGGTTGGCCAGACAAATACCGGACGATGCGCGGCGCCGCCCGGCTGTTCGCGTGGCAGGGCGCTGGTATGGGTAGCCAGGTTGACGAGAGTAATCGGCGCGCCCTGATAAGTTGGTACCCGTGCCCCCGGTGGGGCATATTTGCTTAACGGATCGTTCAGCTTCACCACGCCCTGATCGAGCAGTTTCACCAGCATTTCACTGGTCATTAATTTGGTCAGGGAGGCAATGCGCACTACCGAATCCAGCTGCGGATGAACATTATTTCCCGGACGCGTTTCGCCGAAGCTGCGGAATACGCGCTGATTGCCGTCAATCGCCACCAGGGCCATCCCCGTTGCGCCGCTGCCGTAAAAAATCAGGTTCGCATAGCGATCGACCACATCGGAGGCAAAAGCCGGATCGGCAATCGGCTGGGCAGGGGCAGCCTGCACGCAGGAGAGGCTGGCCGTATACAGCACGGCGGAGAGTAACAGACTACGTTTCAACGAAAGCATCCATGAAGTGAATGAAAAAAGTATGCGTATTTATACTACTAAACGGCGTATTGCAAAGGCCTGAACAGCATAACGATAGCGTGAAAAACGTAACCATGGGTAAATACAAACAATTTCGTTATTACCGATCTCATGTTTTGTGACATTGCGCTTATGATACCTGTCAGGTTCACTTACTTTTCCGCTCAGGTGGCGGTTGACGACGAACTAAAATCGGGCCGGCAGGTCTGATAATCCGTCGTCCACAGCAGTAGCGATAACTACAAGAAGGAAGCGTTATGTTTAAGTCGTTTTTCCCAAAACCGGGACCCTTTTTTCTCTCGGCCTTTATTTGGGCTCTGATCGCTGTCATTTTCTGGCAGGCCGGTGGTGGCGCCTGGTTAGAGCGCCTGTTCAGCATCACGGGCGATGTACCCATTAGCGCGGCGCGTTTCTGGTCGCCGGGCAATCTGCTTTTCTATGCATATTACGCCCTCTGCGTCGGGGTGTTTGCCCTGTTCTGGTTTATCTGGTCGCCGCACCGCTGGCAGTACTGGTCTATTCTCGGCACCTCGCTGATCGTTTTCGTCACCTGGTTTCTGGTGGAAGTTGGGGTGGCAATCAACGCCTGGTATGCCCCTTTCTATGACCTGATCCAGACCGCCCTCAGCGCGCCGCATAAAGTCACCCTTAACCAGTTTTATCATGAAGTGGGCGCGTTCCTTGGCATCGCCCTGATCGCCGTTGTTATTGGCGTGTTGAATAACTTTTTTGTCAGCCACTACGTGTTCCGCTGGCGTACCGCGATGAACGAATACTATATGGCGCACTGGCAGCAGCTGCGCCATATCGAAGGGGCGGCCCAGCGTGTGCAGGAAGACACCATGCGTTTCGCCTCTACCCTGGAGAATATGGGGGTGAGTTTTCTCAACGCCGTCATGACCCTGATCGCCTTCCTGCCGGTGCTGGTAACACTGTCGGCGCACGTGCCGGAGCTGCCGGTCGTCGGTCATCTGCCGTACGGCCTGGTGATCGCTGCCATTGTCTGGTCGGTAATGGGCACCGGTTTGCTGGCGGTGGTGGGGATCAAGCTGCCGGGGCTGGAGTTTAAAAACCAGCGCGTTGAGGCGGCCTACCGTAAAGAGCTGGTCTATGGCGAAGACGATCCCAGCCGCGCCTCGCCGCCGACGGTGCGCGAGCTGTTCGGCGCGGTGCGTCGCAACTATTTCCGCCTCTATTTCCACTACATGTACTTCAATATCGCCCGTATCCTTTATCTGCAGGCGGATAACGTTTTCGGCATAATCCTGCTGTTCCCCTCGATTGTGGCCGGTACGATTACGCTCGGTCTGATGACCCAAATCACCAACGTTTTTGACCGGGTACGCGGTTCGTTCCAGTACCTGATCAACTCCTGGACGACGCTGGTGGAACTGATGTCCATCTATAAACGTTTACGCAGTTTCGAACATGAGCTGGATGGTCAGGATCTACAGGAAGTGACCCATACGTTGAGCTAATACAGGGAGTCGTTATGTCTTTTACCGTACCGCGTGCATTACCGTTGTCGTTGCTTGCCGCCCTGGTGTTAGCCGGGTGTGCAGAGAAGGGGGCTGCGCCACTGAAAAAGGGCGAAAAGCCCGTCGATGTGGCAAGCGTCGTGCGGCAAAAAATGCCTGCCTCGGTGAAAGACCGGGATCAGTGGGCGTCGGCGCTGGCGAAAACCTTCGAAAGCCAGAAGATCGCCCCTACCGAGGAGAATATCTGCTCGGTACTGGCGGTGGCGCAGCAGGAGTCGCTGTATCAGTCCGATCCGGCGGTGCCGGGGCTGAATAAGATCGCCTGGAAAGAGATCGACCGTCGGGCAGAAAAGCTGCACATTCCGGCGTTTCTGGTGCACACGGCGCTGAAAATCACCTCGCCGAACGGGAAAAGCTATAGTGAGCGGCTGGATACGGTGAAAACCGAGAAACAGCTCAGCGCCATCTTCGACGATATGATCGGGACGGTGCCGATGGGCCAGACCCTGTTTGGCTCGCTGAACCCGGTGCATACCGGCGGGCCGATGCAGGTCAGCATCGCCTTCGCGGAAAAGCATACCGACGGCTATCCGTGGAAAATCGAGAATACGGTGCGTCAGGAGGTCTTCTCCCTGCGCGGCGGGCTGTGGTTCGGCACGTACCATCTGCTGAACTATCCCGCCAACTACGATGTGCCGCTCTACCGCTTTGCTGACTTCAACGCTGGCTGGTACGCCAGCCGCAATGCAGCATTCCAGAATGCGGTCAGCCGCGCCAGTGGCGTGAAGCTGGCGCTGGACGGGGATCTGATTGCCTATGGCAGCAGTGAGGCAGGGAAGACGGAGCTGGCGGTGCGCAAGCTGAAAGGCAAGCTGGACATGAGCGACAGCGAGATCCGTCAGCAGCTGGGGAAAGGCGACAGTCTGGCGTTTGAGAAAACCGACCTGTATCAGCAGGTGTATAAACTGGCGGAGCAGAAGAGCGGTAAGACATTACCGAAAGCGATGCTGCCAGGGATCCAGCTTGAGAGCCCGAAAATCACCCGCAATCTGACTACCGCCTGGTTTGCCCAGCGCGTAGACGATCGCCGGGCGAAGTGTATGGCCTTGAATTAACGGTAGCGGCGCCAGCGCACGACCAGCGCAACGGCGCCCAATACCACCAGCCCCACCAGGAACGGGATCAGCCCGAAAACAGTTCCGACGCCCAGTCCAATTTCCACGCGCGGCCGCCCGGAATCTTCGACCTGCATCAGGTGTTCATACACGCCGGGCGCATGCACCAGGATGTTCAGCAGCTGTGAGCCTGCCCAGAAGCAGAACAGCACAAACAGAGCGTAAGCGATATTTCCTGCCGTGGAGGTCTTAGGTTGTCTGGTGCTGAAAATCGGCTTCGACATAGTAAAGTCTGCCATAACTACCTCCGGTATGTTCTGTCTGGCTAAATGCCTGTTGTACACGTTGAGTTTGACAGCACATGGCAGATGTCAATATCGGAATGATGGTAATTTGGCCGGGAGAATTCTCCTGGATGTGCGAATTTTGCCGCACATCACAGATTTTTTACTTAAGTGAAATTCACTCTCATTTCAGATTTTCCGCATGCGCCACAGACCTGCTGACAAAACTGTGCGAGGATAGATTTTTTCTTCTGGAGCGACCATGAAACTGCCTGCCAAAATCCGCCGTGACTGGCATTTCTACGCCTTTGCTATTGGGCTTATCTTTATTCTGAACGGAGTGGTGGGGCTGCTGGGCTTCGAAGCGAAGGGCTGGCAAACCTATGCGGTAGGGCTGGTGACCTGGGTTGTCAGTTTCTGGCTGGCAGGGTTTATTATTCGCCGTCGCCCGGAAGAGACGACGGCGAACGAGGCGGATTAACCTGTTACCGAAATCTGAAGCGCGCTGTCAGCGGCATGCCGCTCCAGCGCCAGTTCAATCAGGCGAGTGATCAGATCCGGATAGCTGAGACCGCTGGCCTGCCACAGTTTTGGGTACATGCTGATGTTGGTGAAGCCTGGCAGAGTGTTGATTTCATTGATAACGACGCGGTTATCCGCCGTTAAGAAGACATCGACACGCGCCATGCCGCGACAGCCCAGCGCCTGATACGCCTCGATGGCAATGGCGCGGATCGCGTCATTAACCTCAGCATCCAGCACGGCAGGCACCACAACCTGCGCGCCCTGGTCGTCGATGTATTTGGTGTCGTAAGAGTAGAACTCGCTGTTCAGGACCACTTCGCCACAGGTGCTGGCCTGCGGGAAATCATTCCCCAGTACCGCGCACTCGATCTCACGGCCTTTAATTCCCTGTTCCACCACCACTTTGTGATCGAAGGTGAAGGCCAGACGCACCGCCTCGCTGTACTGCGCTTCGCTGTTTACTTTGCTGACGCCAACGGAGGAGCCCTGGTTCGCCGGTTTAACGAACAGCGGCAGGCCGAAGCGGGCGCTGAGATCGGCAAAGGTATGCTGGTCGCGGTTGGCGCGGGTGAGGGTGACAAAAGGTGCCACGTTCAGCCCGGCATCGCGCAGCAGGCGTTTGGTCACGTCCTTATCCATGCAGGCGGCGGAACCGAGAACGTCAGAGCCGACGAACGGCAGGTTGGCCATCCGCAGCATCCCCTGCAGGGAGCCATCTTCGCCCAGCGTGCCGTGGACGATCGGGAAAATGACGTCGAGGTGCGTAAGCGTCTGTCCGGTGCTGGCATTGATCAGCTGGCCCTGTATTACCCCCGGTACGGTGGCAACGCTAATCTCAGACGGGTTCAGCGCAATGCGCGCCGGATCGTCGGCGTTGAGCAGATAGCCCTGCTCGTCGTTAATGTGCCACTGGCCCTGTTTATCGATCCCTAACAGCACGACCTCAAAGCGGCTCTTATCAATCGCGTTAACGATATTTTTGGCCGATTGCAGCGACACTTCGTGCTCGGCTGATTTTCCCCCAAAGACAATACCTACCCGCAACTTCGCCATCACTTCGTTCATCCACTCTGACTCAAAACGCTTACCCTATCACGATGCCCGGCGGAATTCGCCGCCTTCTGCCATAATGTTTTGGCACATTGTTTCAGGAGGATGAGTGAAAGGGAAAAGCCTGATTATCTGTATTGCAGTCATTGCGGCGGCCATCGCGGGCTACCGCTGGCTGCCGTCGTATTACAACCCCTTTGCGCCGCTTTCCCTCGACGATCCCCCCGGCACTCTGACCCAGTTTAAGCTGCGTCGCCTGACCCCTGAGCATTGTGAAATCCTGCTGGCGCAGGCCAATGCGCGCCAGCTGATCCGCACCCAGACGGTGGCCGACACCACGGGGGAGTGCCCGCTGAGTGATGTGGTGCGCGTGCGCAGTTTTGGCCAGGTCAGCCTCAGCAGCAGTTTTCTTGCCAGCTGCCCGCTGGCACTCAGCTCGGCGCTGTTCGTCAACCAGCAGGCCCGGCCCCTGACCCAAACCATGATGGGCAGCAGCCTGTCGCGCATTGATCATCTCGGCAGCTTTGCCTGCCGAAATATCTATCATCGGCCTAATGCCCGGCGCAGCGAACATGCTACCGCCCAGGCGCTGGATATCAGCGGCTTTACGCTGGAGAACGGCCAGCGGATCGCGGTTCTGCGCGGCTGGAAAAATGACACTTCCGGGCCGTGGCTGCGGGCGCTGCTGGGGGCCAGCTGCGGCTATTTCGGTAATGCCCTCGGGCCGGACTATAATGCCGCCCACGCTAACCATTTTCATCTGGGAATGCGGGGGTTTGGCTACTGCCCGCAAAGCATAAATCACCAGACAAAAGGCCAAAATATGTGACATGTTTCACAGATATGATGACTGGGAAGATAAAACATCGAAGTCACGGCGGGCGCATCCCTGACAACTTTCGGCGCAGTGTAACTTGCTAATCTGATAGTGAATTCACGCAAAATGTAGACAGTATCCGCCTATGGAATCCTGGAAAGTTAACCTCATTTCGGTCTGGTTTGGTTGTTTTTTCACCGGCCTTGCCATCAGCCAGATTTTACCCTTTTTGCCGCTGTACGTGTCCCAGCTTGGCGTCTCGTCCCACGAGGCCTTATCGATGTGGTCAGGCCTGACCTTCAGCGTTACTTTTCTGGTTTCCGCTATCGTCTCGCCGATGTGGGGCAGCCTTGCCGATCGTAAAGGGCGCAAGCTGATGCTACTGCGCGCCTCCCTGGGAATGGCAATTGCGATCCTGCTCCAGGCCTTTGTCACCAACGTCTGGCAGCTGTTTCTGCTGCGTGCGCTGATGGGGCTGACTTCCGGCTATATCCCAAACGCCATGGCGCTGGTGGCATCCCAGGTGCCCCGGGACCGCAGCGGTTGGGCCATCAGCACCCTGTCGACGGCGCAGATCAGCGGTGTGATTGGCGGTCCGCTGATGGGGGGCTTTCTGGCTGACCACGTTGGTCTGCGAGCGGTGTTCCTCATCACCGCCGTCCTGCTGGTGATCAGTTTTCTGGTGACGCTGTTTCTGATTAAAGAGGGGGCGCGTCCGAGCGTAAGCAAGGCGGAGCGCCTCAGCGGCAAGGCGGTCTTTGCCTCGCTACCCTATCCATGGCTGATGATCAGCCTGTTTATCACCACCATGGTGATCCAGCTCTGCAACGGTTCGGTGGGGCCGATCCTCGCGCTGTTTATTCAGTCGATGGCACCGGAGAGCACCAATATCGCCTTCCTGAGCGGGATGATTGCCGCCGTGCCGGGCGTTTCGGCGCTGATGTCTGCCCCGCGTCTCGGTAAGCTGGGGGATCGCATCGGCACCGGCCGCATTCTGATGGCGACGCTTATCGTGGCGGTGGTGCTCTTCTTCGCCATGTCCTTTGTCACCACCCCCTTCCAGCTCGGGGTGCTGCGCTTCCTGCTGGGCTTTGCCGATGGCGCCATGTTGCCTGCGGTGCAAACGCTGCTGATCAAATACTCCAGCGATCGGGTGACCGGGCGGATCTTCGGGTATAACCAGTCGTTTATGTATCTGGGGAACGTCGCCGGTCCGCTGATGGGGGCGGCGGTCTCCGCGATGGCCGGATTCCGCTGGGTGTTTGCCGCCACCGCGGTGGTGGTATTGCTGAATATTATCCAGCTGGCATGGGCCATGCGGCGTCGACGCCAGCAGGAAGCCCGGACGCGGGCGAGTAAAAGGTTGTAGCGCCGCTGTAGAATAGAGTTAAGCCGGGCTGTCATTATTCCTTATTTGAAATGGCGGTTCTGCTTTTATTTTGCATTGTGGGCTCAGTTTGAATTTAATTTAAGTCACACTTTCCCCGCAGCCAGCCAGATTAATTTATGAGGCGTGTGGCGTTTGGCTAAAAATAGTACTTTTAACTACTTTGCAAGCCTCAGGCATAATGATAACGTCGGAAAAAACGTGATAAGGAAATAGCGCTGTGAAAAATCTCATTGCTGAGTTGTTGCTGAAGCTTGCCCAAAAGGAAGAAGAGTCGAAAGAGCTGGTGGCCCAGGTCGAAGCCCTGGAAATTGTGGTGACTGCCTTGTTACGCCAGATGGCGAAAAGTGAGCAGCAGGCACTGATCGACAGCGTGGAAGGCGCGCTGGATGAGGCCCGACCGGCTACGCAGGTATCGGCCCAGGACAGCGAAATGCTGCAGCAATACGTAAAAAAGCTGTTACGGCACCCGCGCAGCTGAACGGTCATATGACGTAAGTTTGTGTCATAGAACCGTCATATCGGTTGCCTATAGTCGCTCTGTTTTATTTTTTATGTATTTCTACATGGAGAAAATAAGTGAAACAGAGCGCACTTTATATCGCATTACTTCCCCTGTTATTTACCCCTGCAATTTATGCTGAAACTGTGGCATCGACCAGGGTTCTGGATAATCGTGCCGCCCAGGGCGATATCACCCAGCCTGGCGGAGCCCGCCGTCTGACGGAAGAGCAGACTGCGGCAATACGTGCCTCGCTGAATGACAAGCCAGCCAAAAATATTATTCTGCTGATTGGCGACGGGATGGGCGACGCCGAAATAACCGCGGCACGAAATTATGCGGAAGGCGCGGGCGGCTTTTTTAAAGGCATCGATGCCCTGCCGCTGACCGGGCAATATACCCACTATGCGCTGGATAAAAAATCCGGTAAGCCTGATTACGTTACCGACTCCGCGGCCTCCGCCACGGCGTGGTCCACCGGGGTGAAAACTTACAATGGCGCGCTGGGCGTAGATATCCACGAAAAAGATCATCAGACCATCCTCGAGATGGCGAAAGCGGCGGGGCTGGCAACCGGCAACGTCTCCACCGCCGAACTGCAGGATGCAACTCCGGCAGCGCTGGTCGCCCATGTGACCTCGCGTAAATGCTACGGCCCGTCCGTCACCAGCGAAAAATGCGCCAGCAACGCGCTGGAAAAAGGCGGGAAAGGCTCCATCACCGAACAGCTGCTGAACGCCCGCGCCGACGTCACTCTCGGCGGCGGGGCGAAGACCTTCGCAGAAACCGCCACCACCGGCGAATGGCAGGGCAAAACCCTGCGCGAGCAGGCGCAGGCGCGCGGCTATCAGCTGGTGAGCGATGCTTCATCGCTGGCGGCTATTACCGACGCGGGCCAGGATAAACCGCTGCTGGGGCTGTTTGCCGACGGCAATATGCCGGTGCGTTGGGAAGGGCCGAAAGCCAGCTATCATGGCAACCTCGACAAGCCTCCAGTCACCTGTACGCCTAATCCGCAGCGCAATGACAGCGTGCCAACCTTAGCGGCGATGACCGACAAAGCCATCTCCCTGTTGAGCAAAAACGAAAAAGGCTTCTTCCTGCAGGTAGAAGGCGCCTCCATCGACAAACAGGATCATGCCGCGAACCCGTGCGGGCAGATTGGCGAAACCGTCGATCTGGATGAGGCCGTGCAGAGGGCGCTGGCGTTTGCGAAGCAGGACGGCAACACGCTGGTGATTGTGACCGCAGATCACGCCCATTCCAGCCAGATCGTTGCGCCGGATACCAAAGCACCGGGGCTGACGCAGGCGCTGACCACCAAAGATGGGGCGGTGATGGCGATGAGCTACGGCAACGCGGAAGGGGAGTCGATGGAGCATACCGGCAGCCAGCTGCGCATCGCAGCCTACGGTCCGCATGCTGCTAACGTGGTGGGCCTGACGGATCAAACCGATCTGTTCTACACCATGAAAGCGGCGTTAGGTCTGAAATAACGCACTGCCCGCCAGGAAAATGGCCTGCCGGGTGGTTTTTTCAGCAGCACGAACCAGACTTACTGTGATCATCCACAGAAGGATAGTGCTATGAAAATCACCCTGCTGGTTACCCTGCTCGTCGGCCTGTTTTCTCTTACCCCGGTAGGGGCACAGGATAAACAGCTCACCCCGCAGCAGCAACGAATGACCACCTGCAATCAACAGGCGACCGCCCAGGCTCTGAAGGGCGACTCCCGCAAGACTTACATGAGCGACTGCCTGAAAAACGCCTCCTCGAAACCGGGCGAAAAAAGCCTGAATCCTCAGCAACAAAAGATGCGCGAATGTAATAGCCAGGCGACCCAGCAATCCCTCAAAGGCGACGATCGAAATAAGTTTATGAGCGCCTGTCTGAAGAAAACCGGCTAGTTCAAACGGGTGAGCGAGCCCGGAGGCTCACCCGAAATATCATACTTAGCCTCGAGTAAGCCTTTCTATAATTTGGGAAAATGCTTTTGAGTGTTCCCAAAAACCATGAACGATGAAAACTTTTACAGCAAAATCTTTGCCCGGGAAGGAATCGGTCAGGCACATTCGGCGGATGAGCATCACCGCTCGGGTCTCCGCCTGGCGCGTCAGTTGCGCTGGCCGCGTGCAGCGGGTCTGGCCATTCTCTTTTTCCCGATTGCCAGCGTGCTGGTCGCGCAGCCGGTCAACGGTGTCTGGTGGCTGCTGCTGGTTGGCTGGGCGTTTGTCTGGCCCCATCTGGCCTGGCAATTAGCGGTGCGTTCGACCAATCCCTGGAACGGTGAGATGTTTAACCTCAAAGTCGACGCCATTATGGCCGGGGTCTGGATTGGGGTGATGGGGGTTAACGCCATGCCCAGCGCGGCGCTGGTGATGATGATGAGCATGAACCTGATCGGCGTGGGTGGCATTAGGCTGTATGGCCCCGGGGTGATAATGACCGCGCTGGCTGCGCTGATCTCCCTGCAGCTTACGCACGTCACGCTGGACTATGCCAGCACGCCGCTGGAAATTGGGCTCGCGCTGCCAGTGATCGTCTGTTACCCGATGCTGTTTGCCTGGGTGAGCTTCCATACGACAAGTCGTCTGGTGGAGCACAAGCGCCGGCTTGAGTTGATGAGTACCCTGGACGGCATGACGGGGGTCTTTAACCGTCGCCACTGGGAAGTGTTGCTGCGCACGGAGTATGAAAACTGTCGCCGTTACCAGCGTAGCGCCACGCTCCTGCTGATCGATATCGATCACTTCAAGAGGATTAATGACAGCTGGGGCCATGATGTGGGCGATCAGGCGATTGTCGCCGTCACCCGTCAGCTGCAGCTCACGTTACGCGCCAGCGATATAATTGGCCGTTTTGGCGGGGATGAGTTCGCGGTGATCATGAGCGGGACGACGGCGGAAAGCGCCATTGCGGCGATGTCGCGGGTACACGAGCGGCTGGCAGATTTACAACTGCCGGGGCCGCCGCACGTAACGATCTCCATCAGCGTCGGCGTAGCGCCGCTCACGACGTCGATGGTGCATTATCAGGAGTGGCTTAAAGCGGCCGATATCGCGCTCTACAAAGCAAAAAATGCCGGACGTAACCGCACCGAAGTGGCCGCCTGACGCCCGGCAGTCGGTCAGGACTTACTTAGCAGCTCTGATTTTTCCATGCACTTCGTCATGGCTTCAATGACGGCAGCACGGAAGCCGCGCTCCTCCAGCACCCGCACCGCTTCGATGGTAGTGCCGCCCGGAGAACAGACCATATCTTTCAGCTCGCCCGGATGCTTGCCGGTTTCGAGTACCATTTTGGCTGACCCCATCACCGCCTGTGCAGCAAATTTATAGGCCTGCGCACGGGGCATTCCCCCCAGTACGGCCGCATCGGCCATCGCTTCGATGAACATAAATACGTAGGCAGGTGCCGAACCGCTGACCCCGACTACCGGGTGGATCATCGCCTCGGCAATCACTTCGGCTTCCCCGAAGCAGCGGAAAATATTGATCACATCGGCCACTTCTTCAGCGGTCACCAGCGCGTTAGGGGTGATGGAGGTCATGCCTGCGTTGACCAGCGACGGCGTGTTAGGCATCGCGCGGACAATTTTACGGTCATGGCCCAGGGCGCGCGCCAGCTGATCGAGGGTAACGCCCGCGGCGATAGAGACCACCAGCGTATCTTTGTTCAGGCTGGAGGTGACGTCGCTCAGGACTTTCACCATCATGTTCGGCTTCACCGCGCCGAAGACGATATCGGCCACCTGCGCCACTTCCTGGGCGCTTTGCGCGGCGTTGACGCCATACCGATCGTGCAGGGCGGCGACTTTGTCCGGCGACGGGGTATAGACCCAGATCTGGCCAGGCAGCACCTGGCCGCTGGCGATCAGACCGCCGAGAATGGCTTTGCCCATGTTACCGCAGCCGATAAAACCGATTTTCTTCTCCATCACGTCTCCCTCTTAAACTTTGTTATGATTGTGGAACTTTAGCCTATCAGGTTTTATCACGCAGCATTATATGCCGGAGAGAGAAGATGGCGATTTGGGTGGATGCCGATGCGTGTCCGAATGTCATTAAAGAGATCCTGTTTCGTGCCGCCGAGCGCGTGCAGATGCCGATGACGCTGGTGGCGAATCAGACCCTGCGCGTGCCGCCGTCCCGCTTTATTCGCACCCTGCGCGTGCCGGCCGGTTTTGACGTAGCCGATAACGAAATCGTGCGCCAGTGCAGCCCCGGGGACCTGGTGATCACCGCCGATATCCCGCTGGCGGCAGAAGTGCTGGAGAAAGGGGCAGCGGCGCTGAATCCCCGCGGAGAACGTTACTCCCCGGCCACCATCCGCGAAAAGCTGACCATGCGCGATTTTATGGATACGCTGCGCGCCAGCGGCGTCCAGACCGGCGGGCCGGACAGTTTGTCCCAGCGCGACAGACAAGTGTTTGCTGCCGAACTCGATAAATGGCTGCTGGAAGTGAAACGCCGGCAGGGTTAATCATCACTGTGACATATGATTCGGCCACTATTACCCCGTTCCGGGGTTGTCAACGGCGGGTGGGTTCAGGTAAGGTGAGCGCACCGTTAAGTGCAATCATTTCTTTACAGGATATCCCCTGATATTTCTGGCATTGAGTGAAATGGCATATTAACGCCACGCCTGATGTAATAAATTTTTTACGATTACTTATGTACTAGCTTAATGGTATCATGGCACTCTTTTCGACTTCACCCACCGCATGCCTGCGGCCTTAAGGGGAACACCTGGTTATGACCCAGCCTATTTTTTTAATTGGCCCCCGCGGCTGTGGAAAAACCACTGTCGGCCTGGAACTGGCGCGTCTGTGCCAGAGCGAATTTGTTGACACCGATCACTGGTTGCAGACCCATGCCGGTAAGAGCATTGCTGAGATCGTTGAGCTGGAAGGGTGGGAGAGCTTCCGCGCCCGCGAGACGGCAACTCTCGAGGCGGTGACGGCGGGTTCCGGCATCATTGCCACCGGCGGCGGCATTATTTTATCGGCTTATAACCGGCAGTTTATGCGCGAAAAGGGGACGGTGATTTACCTTTGCGCCCCGGTGCCGGTGCTGGTCGAACGCCTGGAAGCCTTCCCGGAAGAGGGCCAGCGCCCGACCCTGACCGGCAAGCCCATTAGCGAAGAGGTGAGCGCGGTGCTGGCAGAGCGCGACGCCCTCTATCGCGAAGCGGCTCACCACGTGGTGGATGCTTCTCTGCCACCGGCTCAGGTGGTGCAAAATATCGTAACCGCACTGCATCTGGCATGCGCCAGCTAACTGATGTCTATACTGTTAGTTCAGCCATGAAAAAAAAGGATGAACTATGCCAACCAGACCTCCCTATCCGCGTGAAGCCCGTGTTGTTGCCGTTGAGAAAGGTGCGACGGGCCAGACTGTCACCTGGTATCAGCTGCGTGCCGACCACCCGAAACCCGATTCGCTGATTAGCGAGCACGAAACGGAGCTGGAAGCGCAGGATGCCAAAAAGCGTTATGAAGATCCCGATAAAGCCTGATCAAATTCTGAAAGCGGGAAAAACCGTACCCTAATCACACTCTTTAAAAAGCGATAACTTTAAACGGAGGGTAATGTACTGGCTTAACAGACACATCCTGTCAGGCTCGCGGATCTTTACATTCCGGCTCGTTAATCAACTGCTACGCTTTTCAGCACTTTTTATGAACAGCGCACTGTACAGCGAAGCGAGCCTGTCTCTGTGTCCCGATCACGGTAGTGGTAGTAAAGAAAGGCGAGAACAATGAAAGCGACGTTGGCGATCCTCACCATTGGGGTAGTCCCGGTAAGCGAAGTGCTCCCGCTCTTAACGGAGCATATCTCTGAACAACAGATCACGCATCACAGCCTGCTCGGTACGCTGAGCCGGGAAGAGGTCATGGAAGACTACGCCCCTGAACCGGGAGAGGCGCTGCTGCCAACCCTGCTCAGCGACGGCGAGCTGGGTAATGTCTCGCAGCCAAAGATCGAGCGCGCCCTGCAAAGCGTTATCGAAGTGCTCGATAACCAGGATTATGAAGTCATTCTGCTGATGAGTACCGCGCCCATCACCGGGCTCGTTGCCCGTAATGCGATCCTGCTGGAGCCGATGCGGATCATCCCGCCGCTGGTCGGATCGATTGTCGATAGCCATCAGGTGGGGGTGATCGTGCCGATCCCTGAACTGCTGGAGAACCAGTCGCACAAGTGGCGCGGGCTGGTCAAAACGCCGCTGCTTTCCGTGGCGAATCCGTTCTGGGACAGCGAAGCGAAACTGATCGACGCCGGACGCGATCTGCTGGAGCGCGGCGCGGATGTTCTGATGCTCGATTGCCTCGGTTTCCATCAACGCCACCGCGATTTACTGCAAAAAGCTCTGGATGTGCCGGTGCTGCTGTCAAACGTGCTGGTAGCCCGGCTGGCCTCGGAATTGCTGGTCTGATGATTTTGCGTGACAGGCATGGAGCGTCCCCCCTATATTGGATTCACATCCAATGACAATAAGGACCAGTCCATGCTTCAGAGTAATGAATACTTTTCCGGTAAAGTGAAGTCCATTGGTTTTACCAGCAGCATTACTGGCCGTGCCAGTGTTGGCGTGATGGCGGAAGGGGAGTATGCCTTCGGTACCGCGCAGCCTGAAGAGATGACCGTGGTCAGCGGTTCACTGAAAGTGTTATTGCCGGGGGAAACGGAGTGGAAAGTGTATAACCCGGGCGATGTTTTTAACGTACCCGGCCACAGCGAGTTCCATCTGCAGGTGGCTGAGCCTGCGTCCTATCTGTGTCGTTACCTGTAAAAAAAAGAGCCGGGTTAACCCGGCTCCTGTTTCTGGCATAAAGCCTGGCATTAAGCATTAACGCTGTGCTTCGCCGCCTAATCCTTCCACCACGCTCTGAATCAACGCCGCCAGTTCACCCGTCATCAGAATGAAGTCAGCATCAAAACGCTGGGCATAGTCGTCCCGGTCGATATCGTCGTTCTGATCGCGCAGCTCATCGGAGAACTTCAGTCGCTTGATCGAGCCATCGTCACACATCATGAACTGAATGCGCTGCTGCCAGTCGAGCGCCAGCTTGGTCACCAGCTTGCCGGCTTCGATGTGTACTGCGATTTCGTCGCTCACCAGCTCCTGCTTCTTGGCGCGGATCACGCCGCCGTCTTCGAGGATTGCTTTCAGTTCGGCTTCGTCCAGCAGCTGGAAGCCCTGCGGAACGCTGTTGCCCCGCACCCACTCGGTGAGGGTCAGCTCGATCGGGTTTTCCATCGTCAGCGGCACCACCGGCAGCGAACCGAGGCTTTTACGCAGCAACGCCAGCGTATCTTCTGCTTTTTTGGCGCTGGCGCAGTCGACCATAATCAGGCCGTTAACCGTGTCGATCCACATCATGGTCTGGCTGAAGCGGCTAAAGGCACGCGGCAGCAACGAGTGCAGAACTTCATCTTTCAGCGAATCTTTTTCGGTTTTTTTCAGCTTACGGCCCTGTTCGGCTTCAAGCTTGAAAATTTTGGCTTCCAGCGCCTGTTTCACCACCGGCGTCGGCAGGATTTTCTCTTCCTTACGCGCACAGATGATGATTTGACCATTGGTGGTGTGGGTCAGCGCATCGCTTTGTGATCCCATAGGCGGAACCCATCCGGTTTTCGCCATGTCCTGGCTGCCACACGGGGTAAATGCGTAAAGGTCTAACTGTTTTTCCATCTCGTCGGCGCGCAGCTCGATGTCGCGGCTGAGACGGTAAACCATCAAATTTTTGAACCACAGCATGATAATTTCCACGGTCTTGTCGTTTAATTCAGCGGGCATGATAGCGAATTGTCGCATCGCTTGCATTGCTAATCGGGTAGCAGGCTTCTACTCTGTTGATAATCAAAAAAATGAGGAACGTCCTGTGCGAATTGGTATTGATCTCGGCGGCACCAAAACAGAAGTCATTGCTCTGGGCGAGCAGGGGGAACAGCTGTTCCGCCACCGTCTGCCGACCCCGCGTGACGACTATCAGCAGACTATCGAAACTATCGCCAGCCTGGTGGAGATGGCCGAAAAGGCCACCGGCCAGACGGGCACGGTGGGCATGGGCATTCCAGGTTCGATTTCGCCCTATACCGGGGTGGTGAAAAATGCTAACTCCACCTGGCTTAACGGCCAGCCCTTCGACCGCGATTTAAGCCAGCGGCTGAACCGTGAGGTGCGCCTCGCGAACGATGCCAACTGCCTCGCGGTGTCGGAAGCCATTGATGGTGCAGCGGCGGGTGCGCAGACGGTGTTTGCGGTGATCATCGGTACCGGCTGCGGAGCAGGCGTGGCCTTTAATGGCCGTGCCCATACCGGCGGCAACGGCACCGCAGGGGAGTGGGGACATAACCCGTTGCCGTGGATGGATGAGGACGAACTGAAGTACCGCGCTGAAGTGCCGTGCTACTGCGGCAAACAGGGCTGTATCGAAACCTTTATCTCCGGCACCGGCTTCGCCACCGATTACCGCCGTCTGAGCGGCCATCCGCTAAAAGGCAATGAGATCATGCGCCTGGTGGAAGAGCAGGATGCCGTCGCGGAGCTGGCCTTCAGCCGCTACGAAATGCGGCTGGCCAAATCGCTGGCGCACGTGGTGAATATCCTTGACCCGGATGTCATTGTGCTGGGCGGCGGAATGAGCAACGTGGATCGTCTGTATACCACCGTTCCGCAGCTGGTGAAGCAGTGGGTGTTTGGCGGCGAATTCGAAACCCCTATCCGCAAAGCGGTGCACGGCGACTCCAGCGGCGTACGCGGCGCGGCCTGGTTGTGGCCGCACTGATCGTGCCAATGCCGGGCGGCGCTGCGCTTGCCCGGCCTACGAAACGGCAAATTCTTTATCCAGCCTGCTGTACCCCAGCCCGTTAATTTTCTTCACCTTGATCTGCACCGGAATGCGCTCTTTCATCGCCTCGACGTGGCTGATGACGCCAATGGTTTTGCCGCTGGCATTCAGCGCGTCCAGCGCGTCCAGGGCGGTATCCAGCGTTTCGCTGTCGAGGGTGCCAAAGCCCTCATCGAGGAACAACGAGTCAATCTGCGTTTTGTGGCTCACCAGGTCGGAGAGCGCCAGCGCCAGCGCCAGACTCACGAGGAAGCTCTCCCCGCCGGAGAGAGTACGGGTATCGCGCACGGCATCCGCCTGCCAGGTATCCATCACCTCCAGCTCCAGCGCGTCGCTGGCCTTGCGTTGCAGCAGGTAGCGACCATGCAGGCGGGTCAGCTGCTGGTTGGCTAGCCACACCAGGTTGTCGAGGGTTAAACCCTGGGCAAATTTACGGAAGCGATCGCCCTCTTTAGAACCGATCAGCGCGTTGAGATAGCCCCAGTCATCTGCCAGCCGGGCTGCGGCCTCAATCTCCTGCATCAGCGCCTGCTGGTGCAGGCGGTTATCGCTGTCCTGCTTGAGCTGCTGGCGGATCTCCCCCTGGCGGGTGGTGTTTTCGCGAAGCCGGAGCGCGAGCTGCTGTAGCTGCTCCTGAAGAACCGGGGCTTCTGAGGTCACTCCTTCGGGGCGGTGTTCCAGATGCTCGTTCAGCCGCTGACCGGCCTGCTGGAGTAGCGCCGTCGCCTGCTGGATCTGGTTCTCCAGGGTCTGCTTCTGTTGCTCCAGGCGGTGGAGGGTATCGTCATCCAGCAGGGCGGCGAGAAACGCCTCGCGATCGGCAAAGACGCTGGCGGCCAGCGCGGCGGCAAACTGCGCTTCGGCATGCTGCAGGCGTTCGCTCTCCAGTTTGCGCTGCTGCTGCAGGGTGGCAAGCTGGCTGTGCAGCGACACACAGTCGATATGTATCTCGCGCCAGTTCTCCGGAATAACGCTTTCTGCTTCAGTCGATTCCGTCGCCGGAAGGGTTTCCAGCAGCGGTGTCAGGGCAGTGATGCGGTCCCGCAGGGCGCTGTGCTGAGATTGCTGTGCCTGCCAGCACTGCGACGCTTGTTCACGTTCAGCGAGCCAGGCCTGCTCTGCGCCGTCTTCGGGCATCGCCAGCGACAACGCCTGAAGAGATTGCTCCATCGAGGTGCGGGCTGCCGCCAGCTGCTGGAGATAGGTTTGTTGCAGGGCTTCCTCTTCGTTGAGCTGACTTTGCAGCGTCAGGCGCTGGCTAAGCTGGTATAGCTGCTGTTCGTACTGCTCCTGCTGATCCAGCCAGGGGGCGATATCGTCCTGAATATTCAGGTTCACCCTCAGGGAGGCACAAACCTGCTGCCACTCTTCAGTGAGCACCTGCGCGTCCCGGGCCAGCGTCTGCGCCTCGTCTGTTTCTCGCTGCATCTGGGTGGTGAGGGCGTTCACCTGGCCCAGCACCAGCAGGCCCTCCTCTTTAAGGGTGGCGACCTCTTTCTCCATCGCCTCCCGGCGAAGCTGGTTTTCCGTGAGCGCTAACGCCTGGTACTGCGCAATGGCTGGGTGCTCGGTGGACCCGCAAAGCAGGCAGGGTTTGCCGGCCTCCAGTTCCGCCCGATAGCTCTCCAGCTTTTTGATCTTCTCTTCGTGCTCGCATAAGGCCTTTAGATCGAGATAGTGCTGGTTTTTTTCTTTGTACTGCTGGCGGCGCAGCGTCAGCGTTTCATTGAGTTTTGCCAGATCGCCCTGCGCCTTTTGCACGCTCTCATTATTCTGGCTGAGCCGCTTTTGCAGGGGCTGATAGCGGGCATGGATAGTGGTCAGACGCTGGCGCGCCGCGCGGGCCTGAGTTTGCTGCGCCATTTCGGCGGCAGCTTGTTCTGCCGTGAGCGTCAGGGTGTTTTCCGGCAGGCTCGCCAGCTTCTGGCGTAATTCCGCGATACGCCGGGTCAACGTCGCGAGCTGTGTTTTATCCCGGTTTAGCTGGGTGAAGTGCGCCCGCCAGCCCGCCATCTCCTGACCCCACTGGCGGAAGCGGTCGTGGTCGGCCAGCCACTGCGTCAGGGTGGTGAACTCGGTCTGCAATTGATCCTGTACGCGCAGCGCCCCGTTGCGGATCCGCGCGCGCAGCGCCTCGCTGGACTGTAAGCGAGTATTCACATCCAGTATCTGCTGTTCCGTTTGCGCCAGGCGGACGATCTGCTCCTGCTGTCGCTCCCACTGTGGGCGCAGCAGGGCGGCGGGCTGGGCCAGATGCAGCTTTTCCAGCTCGGGGGTAGCGTCGGTCAGGGCCTGCTGCGCCTGCTGCCGGGCGGCCATCGATCGCTGCTGCTCGCGCAACAGTTCATCGTGGCGGGTCAGCCAGTGAAACGCTTTCTGCTGGACCTGCTGTTGGGCCAGAAGCTGTTGTTCTTCGTCAGTAAGTACCTGCAAACCTTGCTGGAGCTGTTGCTGCTGCTCGTCGCTGAGTAACACCACCCCTGCGGCCTGGGCTTCACGCCTCTCCAGCTCGCTGCGGGCGGCTTTATGTTTTTCAAATACCATCGCCGAGATCTGGCCGTAAATTTCGGTGCCGGTCAGCTCCTCCAGCAGTTCGGCGCGCTCTTTCGGCCGGGCGTTGAGGAAGGCGGCAAACTGTCCCTGGGAGAGCAGCATCGAGCGGGTAAAGCGGTCATAGTCCAGCCCGGTCAGCGAGGCGACAAGCTCCAGTTTATCCTTCACTTTATCGGCGAGGATTTTGCCGTCTTCACACTGGGCCAGCTCTACGCGCGGCACCTGCAGGTTGCCGTCCGGCTGATTGCGCGCCCGGTTCTGGCTCCAGAAGGCGCGATAGGCGATGCCTTTAACTTCGAATTCAACCTCCGCCAGACACTCGGCGGTGTCGCGGGTCATCAGATCGTTCTGCGATTGCGAGACGGTGTTGAGGCGCGGCGTCTCGTGGTACAGCGCCAGGCAGATGGCATCCAGCAGGGTGGTTTTCCCGGCGCCGGTCGGGCCGGTGATAGCAAACAGGCCGTTACTGAGGAAAGGCTCGGCGGTAAAGTCGATTTTCCATTCGCCCTTGAGCGAGTTGAGGTTTTTCAGACGCAGGCTGAGAATTTTCATGCGTTATCCTCCTCGTTATCCAGCGCGTGCAGGGCATGGCTGAACAGCTCGTTGAGCCGGGCCCGCCGGGCGTCATCGAGGGTCTCCTGCGCCAGGCGGCGCTCAAACACTTCCTCCACCCGCAGCTCGCTGAGGGTTTCACGCAGGCTGTTGGCGAGAAGTTTCTCGCGCAGCTCGCGGCTGCGCCGCACCAGCAGCACCTCTACCGGCAGATCTTCCGTCAGGTGCTGAATCTTACGCTGCATGTCGTGCAGGTACTCCTCGGTGGCAATTTCAATATCCAGCCAGACGGGAGGCGTCTGCGCCACGCCGCGCCACTGCTCCAACTGGGCGGCGATAGCCGCCAGATCGCCCTTCAGCACCGCCAGCGGTTGGGTGATGGGCACCTCCAGGGAGTCGACAGCGCTGAGCTTGCCCTGGTCAAAACTCACCAGATGCACGCTTTTGCTTTTGCCGGTTTCATCAAAGCTGAGGGGGATAGGGGAGCCGCAGTAGCGAATGTGATCGCAGCCGCCAATCTTCTGGGCGCGGTGAATATGGCCCAGCGCAATATAGTCCGCCGCCGGGAAATGCTGTGCCGGGAAGGCGTCCAGCGTCCCGATGTAGATGTCCCGTACCGCGTCACTTTTACTGGCCCCGACGGTGGTGAGATGTCCGGTGGCGATAATCGGCAGGACCCTGTCGCCGCGAAGCTGGCAGGCGGCGGTATATTGATCGGCATAATAGTGGGTGATGGCCTCTAACAGCTGCTGCTGTTTCTGAATGCCCGAGAGGCCCGCCTGGCTTTTCATCACGTCGCGAGGGCGTAAGAACGGGATCGGACAGAGCACCGCGCCGGGCGTCCCGTCGCGTTTACGCAGGATCTGCGGTCCGTGACCGGCGCTGGCGACCACGGTGGTATTAAGGAAGGCCAGAATTTCACGGGATTCATTCAGCGTGGCCACGGAATCATGGTTGCCCGCCACAATCACCAGATGACACCCGGTCTTCTGCAAGTTGACCACGAAACGGTTATACAGCTCTCGCGCATAGCTTGGCGGCGATCCGGTGTCGAAGATGTCCCCGGCCACGAGGATGGCGTCCACCTGGTGGGATTCTGCCATCTCAAGCAGCCAGTTGAGGAACGCTTCATGTTCGGCGGCGCGGCTTTTACTGTAAAAGTTTTGTCCCAGATGCCAGTCCGAGGTGTGAAGTATGCGCATAACAGGTCCGTGGCAAAAAAAAGTAAGCGGGATTATAAACATTCAGGGGAAGGAAGATAACCGCTACAATCAGGGCAGCCAGAAAACAACGGCTTGCCTTTATTGGTGGGCAGGTTTTTCATAAATCTGTCATAAATCTGACGCATAATGACGCCGTATTACAAACATGTAACCTAAATAAGACAGGGCTAAGTATGGCGAGACGTATTCTGGTCGTAGAAGATGAAGCACCCATTCGTGAAATGGTCTGTTTCGTGCTCGAACAAAATGGCTTTCAACCGGTGGAAGCCGAAGATTACGACAGCGCGGTGAATCAGCTCAACGAACCCTGGCCCGATCTGATCCTGCTCGACTGGATGTTGCCCGGCGGCTCTGGTCTGCAATTCATAAAACATATCAAACGTGAAGCCTTAACCCGCGATATCCCGGTGATGATGTTGACCGCCCGTGGCGAAGAGGAAGATCGCGTTCGCGGCCTCGAGACCGGCGCGGATGACTACATCACCAAACCTTTTTCCCCGAAAGAGCTGGTGGCGCGTATCAAGGCCGTGATGCGCCGTATCTCACCGATGGCGGTGGAAGAGGTGATTGAGATGCAGGGCCTGAGCCTGGATCCTACTTCACACCGGGTCATGACCGGTGAAAATCCCCTTGATATGGGACCTACCGAATTCAAACTGCTGCACTTCTTCATGACTCACCCGGAGCGCGTCTACAGCCGCGAGCAGTTGCTCAATAATGTCTGGGGAACTAACGTGTACGTTGAAGACCGGACGGTGGATGTACATATTCGTCGTCTGCGTAAGGCCCTGGAAACCAGCGGTCACGATCGCATGGTACAGACCGTCCGCGGCACGGGTTATCGTTTCTCAACCCGTTTCTGAACAATGACAGGAGTGTGACGCGTGCTGGAACGTCTGTCATGGAAAAGGCTCTGCTTTGAACTGATTCTTTGCTGTATTCCGGCCCTGATCCTCGGGGCCCTTTTCGGTTATTTACCCTGGTTTTTACTGGCGGCCGTCACCGGACTGCTGGTCTGGCACTTCTGGAATCTGCTCCGCCTGTCATGGTGGCTGTGGGTGGACAGAAGCATGACCCCTCCGCCGGGAAGCGGCAGCTGGGAACCGCTGCTGTATGGCCTGCACCAGATGCAGATGCGTAATAAAAAACGCCGACGCGAGCTGGGCAGCCTGATCAAACGCTTTCGCAGCGGTGCGGAATCCCTGCCTGATGCGGTAGTGCTCACCACGGAAGAGGGGGCGATGTTCTGGTGTAATGGACTGGCGCAACAGCTGCTGGGCCTGCGCTGGCCAGACGATAATGGCCAGAACATCCTCAACCTGCTGCGTTACCCTGAGTTTGCGCAGTACCTGAAAAAACGCGATTTCACCCGCCCGCACAATCTGGTGCTCAACACCGGTCGTCATCTGGAGATCCGCGTGATGCCCTACAGCGACAAACAGTGGCTGATGGTGGCGCGCGATGTGACCCAGATGCACCAGCTCGAAGGGGCGCGGCGCAACTTCTTCGCCAACGTCAGCCATGAATTACGCACTCCGCTGACGGTGTTGCAGGGCTATCTGGAGATGATGCAGGAGCAGACCCTGGAAGGCGCGCCGCGGGACAAAGCGCTGCAGACCATGCGCGAGCAGACGCAACGGATGGAAGGGCTGGTGAAGCAACTGCTGACCCTTTCCCGCATTGAGGCTGCGCCGACCCTGGCGCTCAACGAAACCATTGATGTGCCGATGATGCTGCGAATGTTAGAGCGTGAGGCGCAAACCTTAAGCCAGCAGCAGCACCAGATCACCTTCGAGGTAGATAACAGCCTGAAAGTGCGCGGCAGTAACGATGAGCTGCGCAGCGCCATCTCCAACCTGGTCTACAACGCGGTGAATCATACCCCTGCGGGGACCCATATCACCGTGCGCTGGCAGCATGCGCCCACGGGGGCGGAGTTCAGCGTTGAGGATGATGGCCCGGGCATTGGCCCGGAGCATATTCC
Source organism: Leclercia tamurae (assembly GCF_025566055.1). Lineage (GTDB taxonomy): Bacteria > Pseudomonadota > Gammaproteobacteria > Enterobacterales > Enterobacteriaceae > Enterobacter > Enterobacter tamurae. The sequence goes on along the minus strand of NZ_JAMHKS010000072.1, from coordinate 192,308 downwards.
CCGTCTTACCGAGCGTTTTTATCGGGTGGATAAAGCCCGTTCCCGCCAGACCGGCGGCAGTGGTCTGGGACTGGCTATCGTGAAGCATGCCATTAATCACCACGACAGCCGTCTCGATATCGTCAGTACGCCGGGCAAAAGCACGCGTTTCAGTTTCGTGATCCCGGAACGTTTGATTGCCAGTAACAGCGCCTGACGGCCAACCTGTAATCAGATATTGCCACAGGCCAGCGTAAGCTGGCCTGTTTGCTTTGCAGTCAACCGAAGCGCGGATAAATTTTATCCGCCTGATGCTTTTTTGTTCGCATGATTAGCCATGAGTTTTTCTTATACATGGTGCATTGTTCCAGGTTAATATTTCAGGGTGGCATATTGTTCTGGTTTTGCGATCCCATATTGCCTTTAAACGTTATAAGCGTTTAAATTGCCCTCCTGATATCGTCGGACAGACTGTATTTGCGTGGTAAATCGAAAAAATATTCCTGACCACGGCAGTAGGGAAGCATTTCCCGCTGAAATTGCACATTTTTTCCGCTGTTTTGTTCCGCAAGGGATAGCGAAAAATTCAACGTTTTCAACACCACATCCACAGGCAGTAAGGTTTTATGACCCATCAACTGAAATCACGCGATATTATCGCGCTGGGCTTTATGACATTTGCGCTGTTCGTGGGCGCTGGCAACATCATCTTCCCACCTATGGTTGGCCTGCAGGCGGGTGAACACGTCTGGACCGCGGCGCTCGGTTTTCTGATCACCGCTGTGGGCCTGCCGGTTCTGACCGTCGTGGCGCTGGCGAAAGTTGGCGGCGGCGTCGATAGCCTCAGCGCGCCGATCGGTAAAGTGGCCGGGGTGATGCTGGCCGTCGTCTGCTATCTGGCGATCGGTCCACTGTTCGCGACCCCTCGTACCGCGACCGTCTCCTTCGAAGTGGGGATTGCCCCGCTGACCGGTGATGGCCCGCTGCCGCTGTTTATCTACAGCCTGGTCTACTTTGCTATCGTGATCCTGGTGTCGCTCTACCCGGGTAAACTGCTGGATACCGTGGGCAACTTTCTCGCCCCGCTGAAGATTCTGGCGCTGGTGGTGCTGGCGGTCGCGGCGATTATCTGGCCGGCTGGCCCGCTGAGCTCGGCTACCGAAGCCTATCAAAACGCGGCCTTCTCTAACGGCTTTGTGAACGGCTACCTGACCATGGATACGCTGGGCGCGATGGCGTTCGGGATCGTGATCGTTAACGCTGCGCGTTCCCGTGGCGTGACCGAAGCGCGTCTGCTGACCCGTTACACTGTCTGGGCTGGCCTGATGGCGGGCGCGGGCCTGGCACTGCTCTATCTGGCGCTGTTCCGTCTGGGTTCCGACAGCAGCGTGCTGGTTGACCAGGGCGCGAACGGTGCAGCTATTTTACATGCCTACGTGCAGCACACCTTTGGCGGCGCGGGCAGCATGATGCTGGCCATCCTGATCTTCCTGGCCTGTCTGGTGACCGCGGTTGGCCTGACCTGTGCCTGTGCAGAGTTCTTTGCCCAGTACGTTCCGCTCTCCTATCGTACGCTGGTGTTTATCCTCGGCGGCTTCTCGATGGCGGTGTCGAACCTGGGTCTGAGCCACCTGATTCAGGTCTCTATTCCGGTGCTGACCACCATTTACCCGCCGTGCATCGTGCTGGTTGTGCTGAGCTTCACCCGCGGCTGGTGGAATAATTCCACACGAATTATCGCCCCGGCCATGTTTATCAGTCTGCTTTTTGGTATGCTTGACGGCATTAAGGCATCGGCAATCAGCGCCATGCTGCCCGCCTGGACACAGCGTCTGCCGCTGTCTGAACAGGGTCTGGCGTGGCTGATGCCTACCGTTGTTGCACTGGTACTGGCTATTATCTGGGATCGTGCTGCAGGGCGTCAGGTTACGTCGAACGCGCACTAAGCAACGGCTGAAAGTTAAACCACGGGGCGTAATGCCCCGTGGTTTTTTGTTTTTTTTAGTCTCAATTGGCAAGTCAAAAAAATGGAAAGCACTAACAAACTCAAGCGTGGATTGAGCGCCCGCCACATCCGCTTTATGGCGCTGGGTTCTGCAATCGGCACCGGTCTTTTTTATGGCTCGGCAGATGCCATCAAAATGGCCGGTCCCAGCGTTCTGCTGGCATATCTTATCGGCGGTGTTGCCGCCTACATCATCATGCGTGCGCTGGGGGAGATGTCCGTTCATAACCCGTCGGCCAGCTCCTTCTCCCGCTATGCTCAGGAAAACTTAGGCCCGCTGGCCGGGTATATCACTGGCTGGACCTACTGCTTCGAAATCCTGATTGTGGCCATCGCTGACGTGACGGCCTTCGGCATCTATATGGGCGTCTGGTTCCCGACGGTGCCGCACTGGGTCTGGGTGCTCAGCGTGGTGCTGATCATCTGCGCCATCAACCTGATGAGCGTGAAGGTGTTCGGCGAGCTGGAGTTCTGGTTCTCCTTCTTCAAAGTTGCCACCATCATCATCATGATTGCCGCCGGTATCGGCATCATCATCTGGGGGATTGGCAACGGCGGACAACCGACCGGGATCCACAATCTGTGGAGCAACGGCGGCTTCTTCAGCAACGGCTGGATCGGCATGGTGATGTCGCTGCAGATGGTGATGTTCGCCTACGGTGGGATCGAAATCATCGGTATTACCGCCGGTGAAGCGAAAGATCCTGAGAAGTCTATCCCGCGCGCCATCAACTCTGTGCCGATGCGTATTCTGATTTTCTACGTGGGCACCCTGTTTGTGATCATGTCCATTTATCCGTGGAACCAGGTCGGCACCAACGGCAGCCCGTTTGTGCTCACCTTCCAGCATCTGGGCATTACCTTTGCCGCCAGCATTCTTAACTTTGTGGTGCTAACCGCCTCGCTCTCCGCCATCAACGCCGACGTCTTCGGTGTGGGGCGTATGCTGCACGGCATGGCGGAGCAGGGCAGTGCGCCGAAGGCCTTCGCCAAAACCTCCAGCCGCGGCACGCCGTGGGTGACGGTACTGGTGATGACCGTGGCGCTGCTGCTGTCGGTCTATCTGAACTACATCATGCCGGAGAACGTCTTCCTGGTGATCGCATCGCTTGCGACTTTCGCCACCGTCTGGGTGTGGATCATGATTCTGATGTCGCAGATTGGCTTCCGCCGTCGTTTGTCGCCGGATGAGGTGAAAGCGCTGAAGTTTAAAGTGCCGGGCGGGGTGGCAACAACCGTGGTCGGCCTGATCTTCCTGGTCTTTATTATCGGCCTGATTGGTTACCACCCGGAAACCCGCATCTCGCTGTATGTCGGCTTCGCGTGGATTGCCCTGCTGCTGGTGGGCTGGGTGTTCAAACGCCGCCGCGAGCGTCAGTTAGCAGAAGCGCAGTAATCAGAATGCCCGGCAAATGCCGGGCATTTTTCTCCTCCCCCTTCCTCCTCCCCCAATAAACCTCATCGTGAGGAGTGAACATCAACTACCCTGTGGCAAGGTGACCTCATTTCTGGGATAGGGGATAAAAGATGTTGAATGCATGGCACCTGCCGGTTGCCCCATTTGTTAAGCAAAACAACGACAAACTCGTTATCACGCTGTGGCTGACGGGAGAGAACCTGCCTGAGCGGGTAACGATGCGCGCTGAATTCGATAATGAAGAGACCTCGCTGCCGATGCACAAGCTGCGTAGCCAGCCGCAGCCCGGCGTCACCGCCTGGCGGGCCACTATCGACACGACGAAAGGGCAGCCGCGGTATCGCTACAGCTTTAAAATGCTCTGGCATAACCGCCAGCTGTGGTTCACCCCACAGGGGCTCAGCCGTTTTCCGCCCGCCCGGCTGGAGCAGTTCGCCGTCGATTACCCGGATGCCGGGCCGGAGTGGGTGGTCGAGCAGGTCTTTTACCAGATCTTCCCGGATCGCTTCGCCCGCAGCCAGCAGCGCAACCCGGAGCGGGATAAAACCTACTTTCACCATGCCGCCGGTCACGAGACGATTTTCCATCAATGGGATGAGCCGGTTACCGCCCAGGCGGGGGGCTCAACCTTTTACGGCGGCGATCTCGATGGCATCAGCGAGAAGCTGCCGTATCTGAAAAAACTCGGCGTCACGGCGCTCTACCTCAACCCGGTGTTTGTCGCTCCCAGCGTGCATAAGTACGACACTGAAGACTACCGTCACGTGGATGAGCAGTTTGGCGGCGACGAGGCCCTGCTGCGCCTGCGGGAAAATACCCACCGGGAAGGAATGCGCCTGATCCTCGACGGCGTGTTTAATCACAGCGGCGATTCCCACGCCTGGTTTGATCGCCATAACCGCGGGACGGGCGGCGCCTGCCATAACCCGGACTCGCCCCAGCGGGACTGGTATAGCTTTGATGACCAAGGCCGGGCCCTCGACTGGCTGGGCTACGCCAGCTTGCCGAAGCTGGATTATCAGTCGCCTACGCTGGTGGACGAGATCTACGGCGGCGAAGAGAGTATCGTCCGCCACTGGCTGAAAGCCCCGTGGAATATGGACGGCTGGCGGCTGGATGTGGTGCATATGCTCGGAGAAGGGGGCGGGGCGCACCGTAATCTGTATCACGTCACCGGTATCACCCAGGCCGCGAAGCAGGCTCGGCCCGATGCCTTCGTCTTTGGCGAGCACTTTGGTGATGCCCGCCAGTGGCTGCAGGCCGATGCGGAAGATTCGGCGATGAACTATCGCGGTTTCACCTTCCCGGTGTGGGGCTTCCTCGCCAACACCGACATCTCCTACGATCCGCAGCACATTGATGCTGAAACCTGCATGAAATGGATGGATAACTACCGCGCCAGCCTGTCGCATCAGCAGCAGTTACGCATGTTCAACCAGCTCGACAGCCATGATACCGCTCGCTTTAAGTCGCTGCTCGGCAAAGACGTGGCGCGCCTGCCGCTGGCGGTGACCTGGCTGTTTACCTGGCCTGGGGTGCCGTGCATTTACTACGGGGACGAGGTCGGGCTGGACGGCAATAACGATCCGTTCTGCCGCAAGACCTTCCCGTGGGAGGCCGAAAGGCAGGACCAGGCGCTCTTTACGCTCTATCAGCGGCTGATCAAACTGCGTAAGCAGAGCCAGGCGCTGCGCTACGGCGGCTGCCAGGTGGTCTACGCTCACGACAACGTGGTGGTGTTTATGCGCGTCTACAACCAGCAGCGGGTGCTGGTCGCCATTAACCGGGGCGATGCCTGTGAGGTGGTGATCGACGATGCGCCGCTGCTGAACGTTAAACAGTGGCAGCTGAAAGAGGGGAAAGGGGGGGCGCAGGAGGGGGTGCTTTCTCTGTCGGCGATCTCTGCTTCCGTCTGGTTCGGCAATTAATCCTGAGCATTGCCGGGCGGCACTGCGTTTGCCCGGCCTACGAAGGCGGGTTCGCTTAAACCGCATCCATAAAAAAAGGCCCGCATCTGCGGGCCTTCTTCGTAAACCGTGCCGATTACAGGCTGGATACGTTTTCGGTCAGGTATTTAGCAACGCCTGCTGGAGAAGCGGCCATACCTTCTTTACCTTTTTCCCACTGAGCCGGGCACACTTCACCGTGCTCTTCGTGGAACTGCAGCGCGTCAACCATACGCAGCATTTCGTCGATGTTACGACCCAGTGGCAGATCGTTCACCACCTGGTGACGCACGATACCGTTAGCGTCGATCAGGAAGGAACCACGCAGGGCAACGCCCGCGTCCGGATGCTCGATACCGTAAGCCTGCTGGATTTCGCGTTTGATGTCCGCAACCATCGCGTATTTCACTTGACCGATGCCGCCGTTGTCGACAGGGGTGTTACGCCATGCGTTGTGTACAAACTCAGAGTCGAAGGAGACGCCAACTACTTCCACGCCACGCTTCTGGAATTCTTCGTAACGCTTGTCGAAGGCAATCAGCTCAGACGGGCAAACGAAGGTGAAGTCCATTGGCCAGAAGAACAGAACGGTGGCTTTACCGTTGGTGTGCTGTTTGAAGTTGAAGTTTTCAACGATTTCACCGCTGCCCAGTACAGCTGCTGCTGTAAAATCCGGGGCCGGACGAGTTACCAGAACCATGTGATTCTCCTGTGATTACTAAGGTTATTTGGAACGCAACGCGGGCCAGTATAGAGAGTGTTCGCCCTAAAGACAAAGAGGCGCTGACAATCGTTAACCCAGCTTTTACCTATCAATCACATTTACATTAAAGCTGCTTATATTTCGCCTGTTCCATCATCCGCGGATAGAACTGCCAGAAGCGGGTCTCCAGCGCGTCGTAATGGGCATCCAGATCCTGCCAGGAGTCGCGCAGGGCGTCGAGGCGCGGACGGCGGCTGGCCATGCCGTTCAGCACCCGCTGAATAAAGTCCATCTCGCTATAGCGTTCGAGCCAGCGCTCTGACCACAGGTAGTTATTCAGATTCACAAAGCGCGGGGGAGAGTCCGGGAGGATAATCGCCACCTGGGCGTGGGCATAGCGCACGAACGCCGGCAGGGGCATCTCCGGGGAGAGCTGTTCCCAGTGGCGGGAGACGAAGTGATCCCACATCACGTCCAGCGTAATAGGGGCGACCCGGCGGGTTTCCGGGCGGAACCACGCTTTGGCTTCCTGCACTTCGGGCAGATTGTCGGTCATGACGTCGATCCGGCGGTGCATGAAAATGCCCTCCACCACGTCAGCGGGGTAGTCCTCGGCGGGATTGCCGCGCACAAAATCGGCCAGCAAATTGCCGGAAAGCGAGCTGTCAGCGAGATGGGCGAGGTGCAGGTGAGCGAGAAAATTCATGCGATTCGTTATCCGGAGTCGGCTAGTTGTTGCAGCAAAGAGGTGTGAGCACTAGACTAAGCCGCCTGTTTTTAAGTCACGAGTATATGCCATGCGCGTCGCCGATTTCTCCTTTGAATTACCCGAGTCCCTGATTGCCCACTATCCTATGCCTGAGCGCAGTAGCTGCCGCTTATTGTCGCTGGATGGGCCGACGGGTGCGCTGACGCACGGTACGTTCACCGATCTGCTCTACAAGCTCAACCCGGGCGATCTGCTGGTGTTCAACAACACCCGCGTTATTCCGGCCCGTCTGTTCGGCCGCAAAGCCAGCGGCGGCAAGATTGAAGTGCTGGTCGAAAGAATGCTCGATGATAAACGTATTCTGGCACATATTCGCGCCTCCAAGGCACCAAAGCCGGGCGCGGAGCTGCTGCTGGGCGATGACGAGAGCATCAACGCCACCATGGTGGCGCGCCACGATGCGCTGTTTGAAGTCGAGTTTAATGACGAGCGCACGGTGCTGGATATTCTGAACACCATCGGCCACATGCCGCTGCCGCCGTACATTGAGCGTCCGGATGAGGAGGCTGACCGCGAGCTGTATCAGACCGTCTACAGCCAGAAACCTGGCGCGGTAGCGGCGCCGACCGCAGGCCTGCACTTTGATGAACCTTTGCTGGAAAAACTGCGCGCAAAAGGCATTGAAATGGCATTTGTGACCCTGCACGTCGGGGCGGGCACTTTCCAGCCGGTGCGGGTGGACAGCATTGAAGATCACATCATGCACTCCGAGTACGCCGAAGTGCCGCAAGAGGTTGTGGATGCAGTGATGGCGGCGAAAGGCCGTGGGAGCCGCGTAATTGCCGTCGGTACCACCTCGGTGCGTTCACTGGAGAGCGCCGCCCAGGCTGCCAAAAACGATCTGATCGAACCCTTCTTTGGCGATACCCAAATCTTTATCTACCCAGGCTATCAATACAAAGTGATCGATGCGCTGGTGACCAACTTCCACCTGCCAGAGTCGACCTTGATCATGCTGGTGTCGGCATTTGCTGGTTATCAAAACACCATGAATGCCTACAAGGCTGCGGTAGAACAAAAATATCGGTTTTTTAGCTACGGTGACGCGATGTTTATCACGTACAATCCGCAAGCTTTGAATGAACGTGTCGGGGAATAACGCCGCGGCACTGGTCTAACGCGCCGGACTGTTTTTCTGACGCTGGAGAAAAAATGAAATTTGAACTTGATACTACCGATGGTCGCGCACGCCGTGGCCGTCTGGTGTTCGATCGCGGCGTAGTCGAAACGCCAGCCTTCATGCCTGTTGGCACCTACGGCACCGTAAAAGGGATGACGCCGGAAGAAGTCGAAGCCACGGGCGCGCAAATTATCCTCGGCAACACCTTCCACCTGTGGCTGCGCCCAGGTCAGGAAGTGATGAAGCTGCACGGCGACCTGCATGACTTTATGCAGTGGAAAGGCCCAATTCTGACCGACTCCGGCGGCTTCCAGGTCTTCAGCCTCGGTGATATCCGTAAGATCACTGAAAAAGGCGTTCACTTCCGTAACCCTATCAACGGCGACCCGATCTTCCTCGATCCGGAAAAATCAATGGAGATTCAGTACGATCTCGGCTCCGACATCGTGATGATCTTCGACGAATGTACGCCATACCCGGCAGACTGGGATTACGCCAAACGCTCGATGGAGATGTCGCTGCGCTGGGCGAAGCGCAGCCGCGACCGCTTTGATGGCCTCGGCAACAAAAATGCGCTGTTCGGCATTATTCAGGGAAGCGTTTACGAAGATTTACGCGATATCTCCGTTAAAGGTCTGGTAGAGATAGGTTTTGATGGCTACGCTGTCGGCGGTCTGGCTGTGGGGGAACCGAAGGAAGATATGCACCGTATTCTGGAGCATGTTTGCCCGCAAATTCCAACAGATAAGCCTCGATACCTGATGGGCGTCGGCAAACCAGAAGATCTGGTTGAAGGCGTACGTCGCGGCATTGATATGTTCGACTGCGTTATGCCGACCCGCAACGCCCGTAATGGTCATCTGTTCGTGACCGACGGCGTGGTAAAAATCCGTAATGCGAAGCATAAAAGCGACACCAGCACGCTCGATGCCGAGTGCGATTGCTATACCTGTCGCAATTATTCTCGTGCCTATTTGCATCATCTTGATCGTTGTAATGAAATACTGGGCGCGCGTCTCAACACGATTCATAACCTTCGCTATTACCAGCGCTTAATGGCTGGTTTACGCAAGGCTATCGAAGAGGGTAAATTAGAGAGCTTCGTGACCGATTTTTACCAACGTCAGGGTCGGGATGTCCCACCTTTGAACGTTGATTAATTTATTTAATGAGGGAATTTTAATGAGCTTTTTTATTTCTGATGCGGTAGCGGCAACAGGTGCACCGTCGCAGGGCAGCCCGATGTCTCTGATTCTGATGCTGGTGGTGTTCGGCCTGATCTTCTATTTCATGATCCTGCGTCCACAGCAGAAGCGCACCAAAGAGCACAAAAAGCTGATGGACTCCATCGCGAAAGGCGATGAAGTGCTGACTAACGGTGGTCTGGTAGGTCGTGTAAGCAAAGTTGCCGATAACGGCTATATCGTTATCGCGCTGAACGATACTACTGAAGTAGTGATTAAACGTGACTTCGTTGCTGCCGTTCTGCCGAAAGGCACCATGAAAGCACTGTAATTAACTTTTCCCAAAGGGAACTGCCGTGTTAAACCGTTATCCTTTGTGGAAGTACGTCATGCTGGTCGTCGTCATTGTCGTCGGCCTGCTATATGCGCTTCCCAACCTGTATGGTGAGGATCCGGCCGTTCAAATCACTGGCGCGCGCGGCGTCGCCGCCAGTGAGCAAACGCTGATCCAGGTCCAGAAAACTTTACAAGAAGAAAAAATTACCGCTAAGTCTGTGGCACTGGAAGAGGGCGCTATTCTTGCTCGCTTCGACTCCACCGACACGCAGCTCCGCGCTCGTGAAGCGCTGATGGGCGTGATGGGTGATAAATATGTCGTGGCGTTGAACCTTGCTCCTGCAACGCCGCGTTGGTTAGCTTCTATCAACGCAGAGCCGATGAAACTCGGTCTCGACCTGCGTGGCGGCGTACACTTCCTGATGGAAGTGGATATGGAAACCGCCCTTGGCAAACTCCAGGAACAAAACATCGACAGCCTGCGTAGCGATCTGCGCGAAAAAGGCATCCCTTACACCACCGTGCGTAAGGAAGATAATTACGGGATGAGCATCGCGTTCCGCGACAGCACTGCCCGTAATCAGGCGATGGATTACCTGACCCAGCGTCATCGCGACCTGGTCCTCTCCTCTCAGGGCAGCAACCAGCTGCGTGCGGTGATGACCGATGAACGTCTGAAAGAAGCGCGTGAATACGCGGTTCAGCAGAACATCAACATCCTGCGTAACCGTGTAAACCAGCTTGGCGTTGCTGAACCGCTGGTACAGCGTCAGGGTGCTGACCGTATCGTGGTTGAGCTGCCGGGTATCCAGGATACCGCGCGTGCGAAAGAGATTCTGGGCGCAACCGCGACCCTCGAATTCCGTCTGGTGAACACCAACGTCGATCAGTCCGCTGTCGCGTCTGGCCGCGTTCCGGGCGACTCTGAAGTGAAGCAGACCCGTGAAGGCCAGCCGGTTGTGATGTACAAGCGGGTGATCCTGACCGGTGACCACATCACCGACTCGACCTCCAGCCAGGACGAATACAACCAGCCGCAGGTTAACATCTCGCTTGATAGCGCCGGTGGTAACATCATGTCTAACTTCACCAAGGACAATATCGGTAAACCGATGGCGACCCTGTTCGTGGAGTACAAAGACAGCGGTAAAAAAGATGCGAACGGTCGCTCCATCCTGGTGAAAGAGGAAGAGGTGATTAACATCGCCAACATCCAGTCTCGCCTGGGTAATAGCTTCCGTATCACCGGTATCAACAACCCGAACGAAGCACGTCAGCTCTCGCTGCTGCTGCGTGCCGGTGCGCTGATTGCGCCGATTCAGATTGTTGAAGAGCGGACCATCGGTCCAACACTGGGTATGCAGAACATCACCCAGGGTCTGGAAGCCTGTCTGGCCGGTCTGGCGATCTCCATCATCTTCATGATCTTCTTCTATAAGAAGTTTGGTCTGATTGCGACAAGCGCGTTGATTGCGAACCTGGTGCTGATCGTCGGCATTATGTCCCTGCTGCCGGGGGCGACGCTGACCATGCCGGGGATCGCAGGTATCGTCTTAACCCTTGCGGTGGCGGTCGATGCTAACGTACTGATCAACGAACGTATCAAAGAAGAGTTGAGCAACGGGCGTTCAGTACAACAGGCGATCGACGAAGGTTACCGTGGCGCGTTCAGTTCCATCTTCGATGCGAACATCACCACGCTTATCAAGGTTCTTATCCTGTACGCAGTCGGTACTGGTGCCATTAAAGGTTTTGCTATCACTACCGGTATCGGTGTGGCGACCTCAATGTTTACCGCTATCGTCGGCACCCGTGCCATCGTGAACCTGCTGTACGGCGGCAAGCGCGTTAAAAAGCTGTCTATCTGAGGAGTGCGTTGTGGCACAGGAATATACTGTTGAACAATTGAACTACGGCCGTAAAGTCTGGGACTTTATGCGCTGGGACTACTGGGCCTTCGGCATTTCAGGTTTTCTGCTGATTCTGTCCATCGCCATTATGGGCGTGAAGGGCTTTAACTGGGGGCTCGATTTCACCGGTGGTACGGTGATTGAGATTAACCTGGAAAAACCGGTCGATATGGACCAGATGCGTGCGTCGCTGGAGAAGGCGGGCTTCGAAGAGCCGCTGCTGCAGAACTTCGGCAGCAGCCGCGACATCATGGTGCGTATGCCGCCGGTTCATGATGCCAACGGCAGTCAGGAGCTGGGCAGCAAGGTTGTTAACGTGATTAACGAAACAACCAACCAGACCGCAACCGTTAAGCGTATTGAATTCGTCGGCCCGAGCGTGGGTGCGGATCTGGCCCAGACCGGTGCGATGGCACTGCTGGTGGCGCTGATCTCCATCCTGGTGTATGTCGGTTTCCGCTTCGAGTGGCGTCTGGCGGCCGGGGTGGTTATCGCCCTGGCGCACGACGTGGTGATCACCATGGGCGTTCTGTCGCTGTTCCATATCGAGATCGACCTGACCATTGTGGCCTCGTTGATGTCGGTTATCGGTTACTCGCTGAACGACAGTATCGTGGTATCGGACCGTATCCGTGAAAACTTCCGTAAGATCCGTCGCGGTACGCCGTACGAGATCTTTAACGTGTCGTTGACCCAGACGCTGCACCGTACCTTGATCACCTCCGGGACCACCCTGATGGTGATCCTGATGCTGTATCTCTTCGGCGGCCCGATTCTGGAAGGCTTCTCGCTGACCATGCTGATCGGTGTTTCCATCGGTACGGCTTCGTCCATCTACGTCGCGTCCGCGCTGGCACTGAAACTTGGCATGAAGCGCGAGCACCTGCTTCAGCAGAAAGTGGAAAAAGAAGGGGCGGATCAGCCGTCCATTCTGCCGTAAGGCATTGTCTGATGCGTGACGAAATCCCGGTCTTATGGCCGGGATTTTTTTTGCCTGCTCCTGACAAATACTCCTGACAGTATGCTGTCAGGAGGCCTGGCGTAGACTCCTTCTGAACCTAAACAACAGGCAGGAGGATGTATGAAAAGTGTGATTAACTGGTTTGAGATTCCGGTCGCGGATATGGATCGTGCCATCAAATTTTACGAGCCGGTGCTGCAGGTGACGCTGAAGCGCGAGCAAATGGACGTTGCCGAGCTGGCCATTTTTCCCCATGAGGATCCGGCCACCGGCGGCGCGCTGGCAAAATTTGACGGCATTACACCCTCGTCGCAGGGCGCTATTATTTACCTGCATACTGACAACCTGGCGGCCACGCTGGATCGCGTTTCGTCTGCTGGCGGCGCATGCGTGTTTGGCCCACTTGAGCTGCCGCGCGGTATTGGCACCATCGCGCTGTTTACCGACAGCGAAGGCAACCGGGTTGGACTTCATCAACCCGCCTGATATTCACCTGTAAAGCGAAGAACCCATGACCCGACGCGCCGACCGCTTGTTCCAGATTGTGCAGATCCTGCGTGGCAGGCGGCTGACGACCGCAGCGCATCTGGCGGACAGGCTCGGCGTGTCGGAACGCACGGTCTATCGCGATATCCGCGATCTGTCCCTCTCTGGCGTGCCGGTGGAAGGGGAGGCGGGGAGCGGCTATCGCCTGATGTCGGGCTTCGATCTGCCGGCGCTGATGCTGACCAACAAGGAGTCCGAGGCGCTGATGGTGGCGATCCGCCTGCTGAAAACCTGGGGCGGGAAGTCGCTGTCGCGTGAGCTGGAATCGGCCCAGGAAAAGGTGCTGGCGATCCTGCCGGAGGAGAGCCGTCGCAAGGCCGAGCAGACCCGGATCTACGCCCCGGACATTGCGCTTCAGCCGCACTCCCGCAGCGGCTTCGATGTGATCCATCAGGCGATCTCCGCTCAGCGGGTGCTGGGGTTGCACTATCGGGATGAGAGCGGGCAGTTATCCTCCCGGGACGTTCAGCCGCTGGGGTTGTTCTTCTGGGGCGAGCACTGGCTGCTGGCGGCCTGGTGCGAACGGCGGGATGACTACCGCTGTTTCCGGCTCGACAGGTGTCTGAATATCACGATAACGGACAGACGCTTTAGCGAAAGCGCGGAGCGTTCGCTGGCGGATTTTTTGAGGAAGGTGAAGCAATAAGATGCCGGGTGGCGGCTACGCCTTACCCGGCCTACGGGTCCAACAGAGTTTGTAGGCCGGGTAAGCGAAGCGCCACCCGGCGATACAGGCACTGATTAGAAGTTATAACCCACAACCAGGTAACCACCCCAGCCGGTAGAACGGACGCTGAAGTCACCGTCGCCGAAGTTCAGGCTGGCGTCGTCGTTCCACTGGCCACCGTTGTGCCAGTAACGCGCCACAACAGAGTAGTGCCAGTGATCGTAGTTCAGCGCCAGGATGTGGCTGGAGGCGATGGAGTCGTTAGTGCGCGCTTTCTTACCGTTCAGGTCACGGAAGTCGTCGTTGCCCAGGTCTGAGCCCCAGTCAAAGTTGGTGAAGCCGATGTAGCTGAGGTTGCCGCCCCACAGCTGGGTGATTGGCACAAAGTATTTCACTTTGAAACGGTAGCCATCCCACTCGTTTTCGTTCGCTGCACCGTAGTTCTGCCACTGGTATTTGGCATACACGTTCATGGACAGGCTCATCGGCAGACCGGTGTCGATGTCAGTCCCCAGACCCATGTACCAGGTACTCTGACGACCGGACTTGTTGCGACCCATGTCGTAGATGTAGTTGTTTGCGACGTACCACTCTTTGAACGGACCAAACGCCAGGCTGGTGCCGGTCAGTTTATCAATGGAGAAGCGCGGTTCGATCTCCATGAACAGTGGGGAACCGTGGTTCCAGATACCTTTCGCATCAGTGTTACCACCGAAGAAGACCGGTGCATCCATGTACCCATAGAAATCAAACCAGTCTTTCTTAGCGAATGCTTCGTATTCCAGGTAGGTATCGTTACGGATCTGCGGTCCAAAACGGGTGTGGTAGCTGCCCACAACGTTAACGCTCTGGTGCCACCAGTCGGAAACGTACTCTGGTTTATCGTTTTCTGCTGCCTGCACAGCGAAAGTTGAAGAAAATGCCAGCGCTGCACCGGCTGCCAGTAATGTTTTTTTCATAATGATGCCACTGATTTGAAATCCCTTACGGGAGTGAAAAAAGCGCGAATTGCGTTTCTAAATATTTCGTATTTCTGGGAGCCTATTATAGGAATCCTTGCTCACAAAAATATGTGTTGTTTCACAGTTCTCTCACATACGTAATCGATTGCGTTCACGTTTGCGTATTTTTAACGGAGCGGATTGTAATAGCAAACATTTCTGTTGCCAATGTTTGTAAATAAAGAGGGGAGCGGAACGTGTAACACGTTCCGCAGGGGGATTATTGTGCGACGGGCTGAATATCGTGGATACGGATGAAACCGAGCTGATCGGGCGTCAGGCCATTTAGCTGAAGCGGAATGTCGACATCGCTGGGTGCCAGCACGCTGGCCGGGGCATTAATCAGCTGGGTCTGGACGTTCACTTCCTGGAAGCTGTCGGTCGTGCCCTGGATCTGTCCCCACTCTACGGTGGCGCTGAAGGCCGGCAGCGGATCGTTTGATTCTCCCTGAATACGCAGCGTGGCACGGGTGCCGTCGGCGTTCGGCGCCACGTTCACCAGTGACATCTTCAGCGTACCAATCTGGCTGTTCAGCCGGGCAGGGGTATTGGACCCTGGCAGCAGATAGACGCCGCTGGTCGATTTGGCGTTCAGCGCATTCTGCTGAGTGATCTTGACGGTTTCCTGGTTGAGCTTGTTCATAGTGGTATTCAGTGAACTGATGCTCTGATTCATCTGGCGCACTTCGCTTTGCTGTGCACAGGCGCTGAGGCTAAAAAGGCTTCCCAGCAGCAAAACATGTAGGTAACGTCTTGTCATGGCAATTATTTCCCTGAAATAACGGATTCTGCTAAGAGTAGTCAACGAGGCTGCTCCGCGTATAGATCCTTTATCTCAAAAACGCTCCTTCTTTGTTGTCAGCCCAGTTCAGGGTAAAATGGAGCTCAGTCAACCCGATAGCCAGGACACCGTATGCATTGCCCATTCTGTCTCGCCGTGGATACCAAAGTAATCGACTCCCGTCTCGTGGGAGAGGGCTCATCCGTACGCCGCCGTCGCCAGTGCCTGGTGTGTAACGAACGTTTCACCACCTTCGAAGTGGCAGAACTGGTGATGCCCCGCGTCGTAAAAAGTAATGACGTCCGCGAACCCTTCAACGAAGAAAAGCTGCGCAGCGGGATGCTAAAAGCACTGGAAAAACGGCCAGTCAGCGCAGATGACGTCGAAACGGCGCTTAATCACATCAAAACCCAGCTGCGCGCCACCGGCGAGCGCGAGGTGCCGAGCAAAATGATCGGCAACCTGGTGATGGAACAGCTTAAAAAGCTCGATAAAGTGGCCTATATCCGCTTTGCCTCTGTTTACCGCAGTTTCGAAGATATCAAAGAGTTCGGGGAAGAGATCGCCCGCCTACAGGACTAATCACATGCAGGATGAGATTTACATGGCGCGAGCGCTGAAGCTGGCGCAGCGCGGTCGTTTTACGACCCATCCCAACCCCAATGTCGGCTGCGTTATCGTTAAAGATGGCGAGATCGTCGGGGAAGGTTTTCACTATCGTGCCGGTGAGCCGCATGCTGAAGTGCATGCCCTGCGTATGGCCGGGGAGAAGGCGCGCGGTGCCACCGCCTACGTCACGCTGGAACCCTGCAGCCATCATGGGCGCACGCCGCCGTGCTGCGATGCGCTGATAGCGGCCGGTGTCTCCCGAGTTGTCGCGGCGATGCAGGATCCCAACCCGCAGGTCGCCGGTCGCGGCCTGTATCGCCTGCAGCAGGCGGGGATTGAGGTCAGCCATGGCCTGATGATGAGTGAAACCGAGCGCCTGAACAAAGGCTTCCTCAAGCGGATGCGTACCGGTTTTCCCTATATTCAATTGAAGCTGGGCGCCTCGCTGGATGGCCGCACGGCGATGGCCAGCGGCGAAAGCCAGTGGATCACCTCCCCACAGGCAAGGCGCGATGTGCAACGTCTGCGCGCGCAAAGCCATGCTATTCTCACCAGCCATGCCACCGTTTTGGCCGACGATCCGGCATTGACCGTGCGTTGGGATGAGCTAAACGCCGACACCCAGGAATTGTATCCGCAAGAGAATTTACGCCAGCCGCTACGCATTGTGGTCGACCGGCAGAATCGGGTTACCCCTGAGCACCGCATTGTGCAGCAGCCGGGGGAAACCTGGTTTGCCCGCACTCAGGAAGATGAGCGCAGCTGGCCGGAAGGCGTGCGCAACCTTCTGGTGCCGGAGCACAATGGGCACGTGGATTTAGTGGTGCTGATGATGCTGCTGGGCAAACAGCAGATCAACATTATCTGGGTAGAAGCGGGCCCGACGCTGGCCGGCTCGTTGTTGCAGGCCGGACTGGTGGATGAGCTGATTGTCTATCTGGCGCCTAAACTGTTAGGCAGCGACGCCCGCGGCCTGTGCGTGTTGCCAGGGCTGGAAACGCTGGCGGATGCACCCGCGTTTAACTTTAGCGAGATACGCCCGGTTGGACCGGATCTCTGTCTCCACCTGACCAACGCGTAAGGCTTGCCTAAATAGGGAAGCAGTGCGCAAAATATTATGATAAAATCCGCCCCCCTGCGGGGCCACCAAATGAACCCGTTAAGGAAGAGTATGAACATTATTGAAGCAGCCGTTGCTACCCCGGACGCTCGCGTCGCCATCACCATTGCGCGTTTCAACAACTTCATCAACGACAGCCTGCTGGATGGTGCGATTGACGCCCTGAAACGTATCGGCCAGGTGAAAGACGAAAACATTACCGTTGTCTGGGTTCCGGGTGCTTACGAACTGCCACTGGCAGCGGGCGCACTGGCGAAAACCGGCAAATACGATGCGGTAATTGCGCTGGGTACGGTGATTCGTGGCGGTACCGCGCACTTTGAATATGTTGCCGGTGGTGCAAGCAACGGTCTGGCGCACGTGGCGCAGGAAGCAGAAATTCCTGTCGCGTTCGGCGTACTCACCACTGAAAGTATTGAACAAGCCATCGAACGTGCTGGCACCAAAGCCGGTAACAAAGGTGCAGAAGCTGCACTGACCGCGCTTGAAATGATCAATGTATTGAAAGCCATCAAGGCCTGATTTTTTTGTAAGGGGAATTCCGTGAAACCTGCTGCTCGTCGCCGCGCCCGTGAATGTGCCGTTCAGGCACTTTACTCCTGGCAGTTGTCCCAGAACGACATCGCTGATGTTGAATACCAGTTCCTGGCGGAACAAGACGTCAAAGACGTTGACGTCGTGTACTTCCGTGAACTGCTGTCGGGAGTGGCGACTAATAGCGCGTATCTCGACGGTCTGATGAAGCCGTACCTGTCCCGTCTGCTCGAAGAGCTGGGTCAGGTTGAAAAAGCGGTGCTGCGTATCGCCCTGTTTGAACTGGCTAAACGTGATGATGTGCCTTACAAAGTGGCCATCAACGAAGCGATCGAGCTGGCGAAAACCTTCGGTGCTGAAGACAGTCACAAATTTGTGAATGGCGTGCTGGATAAAGCTGCACCTGCGATCCGTCCCCGTAAAAAGTGATCCGCAAGCCGGAGTTTCGTATCGCCTTTGGGCGGTGCGGGCTCCGGTTTTTTTATTTTCTTTGCTGAGGCATAACGCATGGCATGTGGCGAGTTTTCCCTGATTGCCCGTTATTTTGACCGAGTCAGAAGCTCGCGTCGCGATGTGGAAACCGGCATCGGCGACGACTGTGCACTTCTCAATATCCCCGAAAAACAGACGCTGGCAATCAGCACCGACACCTTAGTATCTGGTCGCCATTTTCTGCCGGATATCGATCCTGCCGATCTGGCCTACAAAGCGCTGGCGGTGAACGTTAGCGATCTGGCGGCGATGGGGGCCGATCCGGCGTGGTTAACGCTGGCGCTGACCCTGCCGAAGGTCGATGAAAGCTGGCTTGAGGCCTTTAGCGACGCGCTGTTTGAACAGCTTAACTATTACGATATGCAGCTGATCGGCGGCGATACCACCGCCGGTCCGCTGTCGATGACCCTGGCGATCCACGGCTACGTGCCTAATGGACGCGCGCTAAAACGGTCTGGCGCCAAACCGGGCGACTGGATTTACGTCACCGGTACACCGGGAGATAGCGCCGCGGGTCTGGCTGTCTTGCAGAATCGCTTAACCGTAGAGCGTGCAGATGACGCGGCCTATTTTGTGCAACGCCATCTGCGTCCGACCCCGCGCATCCTGCACGGCCAGGCGCTGCGCGATCGCGCCAGCTCGGCTATCGATCTCTCGGATGGCCTGATCTCCGATCTGGGCCATATTCTGAAAGCCAGCGGCGTGGGGGCGCGAATCGACCTGGATCTGTTCCCGCTCTCTGAGGCGATGCGCAGGCATATTGAGCCTGAGCAGGCGTTGCGCTGGGCGCTCTCCGGGGGCGAAGATTATGAGCTGTGCTTTACCGTGCCTGAGCTGAATCGCGGGACGCTGGATGTGGCGTTAGCCAATCTGGGTGCCGGGTTTACCTGTATCGGCCAGATCATGCCGGAAAGCGAAGGGATGCAGTTCGTGCAGAACGGCTCGCCGGTGACGTTCGACTGGAAAGGTTACGATCACTTCGCGTGATGTTAGCATTGTGCTGTTTGTGCCGGGGGCGCTGCGCTTGCCCGGCCTACAAAACCATGCACGCTTCGTAGGCCGGGTAAGGCGAAGCCACCACCCGGCTTTTTTATTACTTAAATCCCACCACCGGATGCTGTTTGTACGGCGTCTCCAGTTCGGCAATCTGTTCCGGGGTCAGGTTGATATCCACGGCGTTGATCAGCTCATCCAGTTGCTCTTCGCGCGAGGCACCGATAATCGGTGCGGCAACGCCTCTTTTACTTAACACCCACGCCAGCGCCACCTGGGCGCGCGTCACGTCGAGCTCCTCGGCAATCCTCGCTACACGCTCGGCAATCTGCGCGTTATTGGCTTCGGTTTCCTCATACAGCGTTTTACCAAACTCATCCGATACCGAGCGGGCCGTGGTTTCGCCCCATGGACGGGTTAACCGCCCGCGTGCCAGCGGACTCCACGGGATCACCGCCACGCCGTGCTGATAGCACAGGGGCAACATCTCGCGCTCTTCTTCACGGTAGATCAGGTTGTAGTGATCCTGCATGGTGACAAACGGCGCCCAGCCGTGCTGTTCCTGCAGCGCCAGGGCTTCGGCAAACTGGGCGGCATGCATCGACGAGGCACCGATATAGCGCGCTTTACCCGCTTTGACCACGTCGTTCAACGCCTCCAGCGTCTCTTCAATCGGCGTGTTGTAATCCCAGCGGTGGATTTGCAGCAGATCGACATACTCCATGTTCAGGCGTCGCAGGCTGTCATCAATGGAGCGCAGGATCTGCGCCCGGGAAAGGCCTTCTGCCAGATCCCCTGTCTGATGGTAAACCTTGGTGGCGACTACCACTTCCTCACGGCGGGCAAAGTCGCGCAGGGCCTGGCCGACGATCTCTTCGCTGCTGCCGTCGGAGTAGCTGTTGGCGGTATCAAAGAAGTTAATGCCGCCTTCGAGAGCGTGTTTGATGATCGGACGGCTGCTCTCTTCCGGCAGTGTCCAGGCGTGCTTACCCCGGTCCGGCTCGCCAAAGGTCATGCAGCCCAGGCAAAGACGGGAAACCTTAAGATCCGTTTTTCCTAATGTATTGTATTGCATGGTTCCACTCCTGCTGATTACTTAAAACGTACCGTTAAGCATAGCAGGAGCGGAAAGGGGAGGGATTATGCCAGCCAGGCGGTGATGCGGGCTTCGATGCCGGCGGCATCCAGGCCAATGTCGGCGCGCGCTTCGTCCTGGGTACCCTGGGGGATAAAGTGGTCCGGCAGGCCGAGGTTCAGCACCGGCACGACTTTACGCTTCGCCATCAGCACTTCGTTCACACCGCTGCCAGCGCCACCCATAATGGCATTCTCTTCCAGGGTGATCAGCGCCTCGTGCCGTGAGGCCATCTCCAGAATCAGCGCTTCATCGAGCGGCTTCACAAAGCGCATATCCACCAGCGTCGCGTTAAGGGATTCCGCCACTTTTGCCGCCTCCGGCATCAGCGTACCGAAGTTCAGGATCGCCAGCTTCTCGCCGCGACGTTTGACGACGCCTTTGCCAATCGGCAGTTTTGCCAGCGGCTCCAGGGTGACGCCCACGGCATTACCGCGCGGATAACGCACGGCGGTGGGGCCATCCTGATAGTGATAGCCGGTGAACAGCATCTGACGGCATTCGTTCTCGTCGCTTGGGGTCATCACCACCATATCCGGGATACAGCGCAGGAAGGAGAGATCGAACGCCCCCTGGTGCGTCTGGCCGTCGGCACCAACAATGCCCGCCCGGTCAATGGCGAACAGCACCGGCAGTTTCTGGATGGCGACGTCGTGGATCACCTGATCATAGGCGCGCTGCAGGAAGGTGGAGTAGATGGCCACTACCGGCTTGTAACCGCCAATTGCCAGGCCTGCGGCAAAGGTCACCGCATGTTGCTCGGCGATGGCGACATCAAAATATTGCGTCGGGTATTTGCGGGAAAATTCGACCATCCCGGAGCCTTCGCGCATCGCCGGGGTCACGGCCATCAGCTTGCTGTCTTTGGCGGCGGTTTCACACAGCCAGTCACCGAAGATTTTCGAATAGCTCGGCATCCCGCCGCTGCTTTTTGGCAGGCAGCCGCTGGTCGGGTCGAATTTAGGCACCGCGTGGAAGGTGATCGGATCTTTTTCGGCCGGTTCGTAGCCCCGGCCTTTTTTGGTCATGATGTGCAGGAACTGCGGGCCTTTCAGGTCGCGCATGTTTTTCAGCGTCGAGACCAGGCTCAGCACGTCGTGCCCATCTACCGGGCCGATGTAGTTAAAGCCCAGCTCTTCAAACAGCGTGCCCGGCACTACCATGCCTTTGATGTGCTCTTCGGTGCGCTTCAACAGCTCTTTGATCGGCGGTACGCCGGAGAGAACTTTTTTACCGCCTTCGCGCAGGCTGGAGTAGAGCTTGCCCGAAAGCAGATTCGCCAGGTGGTTATTCAGCGCCCCGACGTTTTCGGAAATCGACATCTCGTTGTCATTGAGCACCACCAGCATGTCGGGTTTGATATCGCCCGCGTGATTCATCGCCTCAAAGGCCATCCCGGCGGTGATCGCGCCATCGCCAATGACGCAGACGGTGCGGCGCTGTTTGTTCTCTTTTTCGGCGGCAACGGCAATACCGATCCCGGCAGAAATGGAGGTGGAGGAGTGACCTACGCTCAGCACGTCGTATTCGCTCTCGCCGCGCCACGGGAACGGATGCAGGCCGTTTTTCTGGCGAATGGTGCCAATTTTATCGCGACGACCGGTGAGAATTTTGTGCGGATAAGCCTGATGACCCACGTCCCAGATCAGCTGATCGAACGGCGTGTTATAGACATAATGCAGCGCCACGGTGAGTTCCACCGTGCCAAGCCCGGAGGCGAAATGGCCGCTGGAGCGGCTTACGCTGTCAAGCAGATAGCGACGCAGCTCGTCACACAGCTTCGGCAGGCTCTCTTTCGGCAACAGACGTAACTCCTGGGTGGAGTCAACCAACGCCAGTGTCGGGTATTTGGCAATATCAAAACTCATCAGAGACTCATCGTGGTGTTTTCGTTATTTATCACGCTGGATTATATAGTCCGCTAGCGCTTCCAGTGCCGAGGTGTCCAGTGACTGCGCGGCCAGTTGTTCAAGCGACTGGCGGGCATCCGCAATCAGGTCCCGGGCTTTTTGTTGGGCTTGCTCAAGACCCAGAAGGGCGGGATAGGTACTTTTGCCAAGCTGCTGATCGGCACCCTGACGTTTACCCAATGTTGCAGTATCGCCCACGACATCCAGAATGTCATCCTGAACCTGGAAGGCTAAACCGATACTTTCTGCATAACGATCCAGAACCGGCAAGGCTTTGCGACCCTGTTCACCCGCGCTCAGCGCGCCCAGACGAACGGCTGCACGAATCAATGCCCCGGTCTTGTGGCGATGAATTCGCTCCAGCTGTTCCAGATTAACCTGACGGCCTTCTGCCTCCAGATCCAGCGCCTGACCGCCACACATACCGGCAACACCGCTGGCCATTGCCAGCTCGGAGACCATCGCCAGACGATCGCGATCCGCCACTTCCACCATCGGCGCATCGCTCAGAATCGAGAACGCCAGGGTTTGCAGGGCATCGCCCGCCAGAATGGCGTTCGCTTCGCCAAATTTAATGTGGCAGGTCGGCTGACCGCGACGCAGATCGTCGTCGTCCATGGCCGGCAGATCGTCGTGGATCAGCGAGTAGGCGTGAATACATTCGACCGCAGCGGCTGGCGCATCCAGCGTATCGGCGCTGATGCCGAACATTCCGCCGGTGGCATACACCAGGAAAGGACGCAGGCGTTTGCCACCTAACAGTGCGCCATAATGCATGGCCTCAACCAGTGGAGTGTTCTGAAAAGGCTGGGGAGCGATAAAACGGCGCAGCGCATCGTCAGCACGCCCGACGCACGCCTGAAGCTGGTTCGAAAAGTCCATCTACTCGGCATCCGGTGTGAAGGGGGTCGTGGCGGCATCTTCGTTATCGGAAAGCAGGATCTGCACGCGTTGTTCCGCCTGTTGCAGCTTAACCTGGCCCTGGCGTGCCAGCTGCACGCCGCGTTCGAATTCATTAAGCGCCTCTTCTAACGGCAGGTCGCCGCTTTCCAGACGGGTAACGATTTGCTCCAGTTCACTCAGCGCAGTTTCGAAACTGGCGGGTGCATCGTTTTTCTTCGGCATAGTGAATGTCTGACTCTCAGTTTTTTATCCCTGATATGGTATCGGACTCAGGGTAATTATCAAATAACGCGCAATGTGCGCAGGAGCCACGCGATGGTGGTATACTTCCGCGCCTGGATGCAGCCCTGGAAATGTGGGCTGCTGTACTTTTCCATTACAAGCCTTATCGCTTGCCAAAGAAACATTGCCGCCATGAAGTTTATCATTAAATTGTTCCCTGAAATCACCATCAAAAGCCAATCTGTGCGTTTGCGCTTTATTAAAATTTTAACCGGGAACATTCGTAACGTTCTGAAGCACTACGACGAGACGCTGGCCGTCGTGCGTCACTGGGATCATGTTGAAGTCCGCGCTAAAGATGAAAACAAGCGCCTGGACATTCGTGATGCCTTAACCCGCATCCCGGGGATCCACCATATTCTGGAAGTGGAAGATGTACCCTTCACTTCCCTGCACGACATCTTCGAAAAAGCGCTGGCGCAGTATCGCGATCAGATCGAAGGCAAAACCTTCTGCGTACGCGCCAAGCGTCGCGGTAAACATGAGTTTAGCTCCATTGAAGTTGAACGCTACGTCGGCGGCGGGCTGAATCAGCACGTTGAATCGGCGCGCGTGCGTCTGACCAACCCGGAAGTGACCGTTAATCTGGAAATCGAAAACGACCGTCTGCTGCTGGTGAAAGGCCGCTATGAAGGTATCGGCGGTTTCCCAATCGGTACACAGGAAGACGTGCTGTCGCTGATTTCCGGCGGTTTCGACTCCGGTGTTTCCAGCTATATGCTGATGCGTCGCGGCTGCCGCGTGCATTACTGCTTCTTTAACCTCGGCGGCGCGGCGCATGAAATCGGCGTGCGTCAGGTGGCCCATTATCTGTGGAACCGCTTCGGCAGCTCCCACCGCGTGCGTTTTGTGGCGATCAACTTTGAGCCGGTGGTTGGCGAGATCCTCGAGAAAGTCGATGACGGCCAGATGGGCGTGGTGCTGAAGCGCATGATGGTGCGTGCGGCCTCGAAAGTGGCTGAGCGTTACGGCGTGCAGGCGCTGGTCACCGGCGAAGCGCTGGGCCAGGTCTCCAGCCAGACACTGACCAACCTGCGTCTGATCGACAACGTCTCGGATACGTTGATCCTGCGTCCGCTGATCTCCCACGATAAAGAGCACATTATTGACCTGGCGCGTGAGATCGGTACCGAAGACTTCGCCCGCACCATGCCGGAATACTGCGGCGTGATTTCCAAGAGCCCGACGGTGAAAGCGGTGAAGGCGAAGATCGAAGCGGAAGAAGAGAACTTCGATTTCAGCATCCTTGAAAAAGTGGTGGCTGAAGCTTCTAACATCGATATCCGTGAAATCGCCCAGCAGACCGAGCAGGAAGTTGTGGAAGTCGAAACCGTCAGTGGTTTTGGCCCGGACGATGTGCTGCTGGATATTCGCTCGATTGACGAGCAGGATGCGAAGCCGTTTACGCCGGAAGGTGTGGAAGTGGCATCAGTGCCGTTCTACAAGCTGAGCACCAAATTTGGCGATCTGGATAAGAACAAAACCTATCTGCTGTGGTGCGAGCGCGGGGTGATGAGCCGTCTGCAGGCGCTCTATCTGCGCGAGCAGGGCTTTACCAATGTGAAGGTGTATCGCCCGTAGTGGTTGTGCCGGGTGGCGGCTTCGCCTTACCCGGCCTACTCGTGTCATGTAGGCCCGGCAAGCGCAGCGCCGCCGGGCAATTCCTACGCTTCGTAATAGTTATAAATCCCCGCCGCCATCACCAGCGATGAGGCCACTTCATAGGCTTTTTCGCGCCCGACCAGCAGCTCGATAATCTTCAGCGCAAAATCAATCGACGTGCCCGGCCCCTGGCTGGTGAGCAGGTTGACGCGAGGATCCCAGACCATGCGCTTATCCACCCACTGCTCTTCGGGGATCTTATCCTTCAGCGTCGGGAAACCGGTCATATTACCGATTGGGAAGATATTGTGCGGCACCAGCACCGTGGCGGCGGCCGCGCAGATGGCGGCGACGATGCGCCCGGAATGGTGGAACTGCCTGACCGTCTCGACCAGCAGCGGGCTGTCGCGGAAACATTCCGCACCCTTGATACCGCCCGGGAGAACGATCACGTCGTAATCACCGTCGGCCACCTCCACCAGCGGGGCATCTGCCACGAGCTTTACCCCCCGCGAGCAGGTGATGATCAGATTGCCATCACTGGCGACGCTCGCCGTCGTGACGCTAATCCCGGCGCGAACCAGCAGATCGATCGTAGTGACCGCTTCGGTCTCTTCGCTACCAGGGGCGAGGCATACCAGTGCCGACGCGCTCATACTCACTCTCCTTACGTTTAACCTGTTCGTACAGACGGACATTTTCCGGCACGCTGATACCGTGTGCGCGGGCGCGTTTTAGCAGGTAACCGGTAATGTAATCAATTTCGGTATGACGGAGCCCGCGGATATCCTGCAGCATCGAAGAGATGTTCTGGGCGGTGCGCTCTATGACCTCGTCAACGTAATAGCGAATATCGTCCACCGAGGTGTGGATGCCCTCACGCTCCACGACGGCCGCGACCTCTGCACACAGCGTGGCGATGGTCTGCGGATGGTTTTGAAGCTCACCGTTTGGGCAATCCAGCAGGGCGGTCAGCGGATTAATTACACAGTTAACCGCCAGCTTGCGCCACATCTGTGGGCGGATGTTATCGTGCCAGGCGACATCAGGCAGCACCTGCTGGAAACGATCCGCCAGATAACTGTAGTCCCCCTCTTGCGCTCTGGCCGGGCCGATGTGGGTCATCCCGCTGGCGACATGAACAATCACGTTGCCGTCGCGGCGGGCCGCATGGGTGGTGATGGCCATCAGCAGCGGCTGGGGAACGCTTTTAAGCTCTTCAATGGTCCCCATCCCGTTGTGAAGCAACATTATCGGTGACGCAGGGGGAAGGGTTGAGGCCAGCGTCCGCACGGCATCAGAGACCTGCCAGGCTTTCAGGGTGACGAGCAAAAGATCGCTTTGGGCCAGGAAATCCGGATCGTTGGCGATAAGAGATTCGTTAAAGATACTCCCGTCTTCTTCAATCAGGTTTACACTGCAATAGGGCTGTGGCACGCGCATCCAGCCCTGGACTTCGTGTCCCTGTTTGCAAAGTGCGGCGAGCCAAAGTTGTCCCAGTGCCCCGCATCCGAGCACGGTAATTTTCATCGTTCCTCCTCACCTGCAACTGCGCCAGGTGTTACAACATGTAGTATAGCGTCGACAACTAAGCTTCTGTTGAGTTATGCCCCGTAGCGGGTATTATGCAACGCAACAAAAGTGAAGGGAGAAGAAAAGATGCCATCTTTCGATATTGTTTCCGAAGTTGATATCCAGGAAGTACGTAACGGCGTGGACAACGCCAGCCGTGAAGTTGAATCACGTTTCGATTTTCGTGGCGTTGAGGCCAGTTTTGAGCTGAACGACGCAAATAAGACCATTAAGATCCTCAGTGAGTCCGATTTCCAGGTCACCCAGCTGCTGGACATTCTGCGCGCCAAGCTGTTGAAGCGCGGCATCGAAGGGACCTCCCTCGATGTGCCGGAGACCTTCGTTCACAGCGGCAAAACCTGGTTTGTTGAAGCCAAACTGAAGCAGGGCATTGAGAGCGCGATGCAGAAGAAAATCGTTAAGCTCATCAAAGACAGCAAGCTGAAAGTGCAGGCACAGATTCAGGGCGAAGAGATTCGTGTTACAGGGAAATCCCGTGACGATCTGCAGGGTGTGATGGCGCTGGTGCGCGGCGGCGATCTCGGCCAGCCGTTCCAGTTCAAAAACTTCCGCGATTAAGAAAAAGCCCGGCGATGCCGGGCTTTTTTTCAGGCTTTAAGCGCCTGCTCAACTTCAAAGCGGTTGGTCACTTTACTGTCGATTTTAACGTACACACTGCGCTCTTCCGGCACCAGTAATACCTCACTGACGCCCTCTTTGGCTTCAAGACGCTGTTTTAAGGCCTCGCTCACCTCAATATCATGCGGGATTTCCACCCGCAGGCTGCTAACGTAACGCGGCTCTTTCATAGTGCTGGCCACCAGCAGCCAGACCGTTGCCAGCAGCGCACCCGCCAGGAATACGGTTTGTGAATCGAACATACCATCGACCCAGCCACCCAGCGCGCCGCCGATGGCCACGCCGATAAACTGGCTGGTGGAGTAGATCCCCATCGCGGTGCCTTTATAGCCTGCCGGAGACTCTTTACTGATTAACGACGGCAGCAGGGCTTCCATCAGGTTGAAGGCGAGGAAGAACAACTGCACGCCCGCGACCAGCTCCCAGAAGTGGGGGCCGGAACCCCAGAGCACGATCTCCGCAATCAACAGCAGGGCGACGCAGCCCAGGAAGACGCGCTTCATCCGGCGTTTCACTTCGGCATAGATAATAAACGGCACCACGGACACAAACGAGATGAGCATGGTGACCAGGTAGATTTTCCAGTGTTCAGCCGCCGGAAAACCGGCGGCGGCCAGTTGGCCGGGCAGGGCGACGAAGGTAGACATCAGCAGGATATGCAGGCACATGATGCCGAAGTTGAGCTTCAGCAAACGCGGCTCGACCAGCACCTTGCTGAAGCAGCCTTTCACCATCCCCGATTCACGGTTAAGCACGTGATTTTTGCTGTTTGGTACCACCCAAATCGTCAGCGCGATGCCGACGGTCGCCAGCACGGCGATCATCCAGAACAGGGCGTTCAACCCGAGCGCATGGGTAATGATCGGCCCCAGCACCATCGCGATAGCAAAGGTGACGCCGAAGCTGACGCCAATAAAGGCCATCGCTTTGGTACGGTTCTGTTCGCGGGTTAGATCCGACAGCAGCGCCATGACGGCGGCGGCAATGGCGCCGGAACCCTGCAAGGCACGACCGAGAATAATGCCCCAGATGGAGTGGGAGAGGGCGGCGATAATGCTACCGGCAACGAACACCAGTAGCCCGCCGACGATCAGCGGCTTACGACCTACACGATCGGAGAGCAGGCCAAAGGGGATCTGAAAGACCGCCTGCGCCAGGCCATAGATGCCGATGGCAAGACCAATTAATGCCTCGCTTGCTCCCTGTAACGCCATGCCGTATGTGGTCAGAACGGGCAGGACCATAAACATGCCGAGCATACGTAACGAAAAAACCGTCCCCAAACCCCAGGTGGCGCGTAGCTCGCCCGGCGTCATTTTATAATCGTTCATTACCACCTCTGTCTAAAAAGCGCGTCCAGTGTAGTGCGAGCAGGCGTTCGGGTAAACAGAGCGATGGTGAACAAATATAAATTACATGAATGATCTGTGCTATTAAGCAGAAACCAGGTCGGGGAAAAGGGGAAAGGATAATTTTGTCTGGGAGTTTTTCGCCTAAGATAATTAATGTTGAACCAGGAACAGGTTTAATTACCTGTTCCTGTAGCGAAACGTATTTTACGCGCTGGCTTTTACCAGGAAATTATTCCAGTCGCTGGCGGCATTATCAACAAACGTTGACCAGCTATTTCCTGAGGTTTGAACAAAACCATTCCAGTTATTTGAGCCGGTCTTCACAAAGGTTTGCCAGTTAGACGCGCCGACGACAAAGGAGCCAAACGCGATAGCGCTGTCCACCACGAAGTCAGCAAAGGCCGCGCCAGAGGTCGCCACGAAGGAGCCAAAGCCAAACCCGGAGTTTAGGACAAAACTGGTGAAGCCGGTTGCAGCGCCGATCAGATTAAAGCCACCGGAGACATACTGCATTTCATTCAGTGATAATTCTTTCACTTTTATTTCCTTATCAAATGAAAAGAGCGTGAGCTAAATACTCACGGCGGAAGAGTACCACCAGATAATATCGCGAGGACAGGCAAAATATAGCAAAGCGCTTTATATGTTCTTTTTCTAACTTAATTAATATTCGAGGGTGATCGGTAATGCGGAAATGATTTGTTTTTAATATGTCAAAAAAAACAGCCCGCGACCATTAGGGTGGCGGGCTGTTGAGTGACGCCGTCTGGCGAACTTACCAGACGTAGGTCAGCAGATTATGTGAATCCGGCACCATAAAGTCGACGGACATCATTACCGACAGGGAAGTGATAGCGACAATCGAGAACACAAACAGTTTGCGCGCCCAGACTTTGTCGTCTTCCACTTTATAACCCCGCAGTGCCATACCGAGCCACCAGACGCTCACCGCCGCAGCAACCACCAGATATTTGTACCCAGCGTAACCGCCCAGTGAGAGCATCAGCGTAGCAACCGCAAAGGCAATGATGTAGAGCGTGATATGGTTCTTGGCAACGGAAATGCCTTTCACCACCGGCAGTACCGGAATGTTCGCTGCCTGATAATCCTTAAAGCGGAAAATCGCAATGGCGTAGGAGTGCGGCATTTGCCACAGGCTAAAGATAGCCAGCAGGATGAGCGCACCGCTGTCGAACTCGTTGGTGACCGCGCAGTAGCCAATCACCGGCGGCGCAGCGCCGGAGAGTGAACCAATCAGCGTACCGTAGACGGAGTGACGTTTCATATACAGGCTGTAGACGCCCACATATACCACGAAACCCATCACCCCCAGCCAGCAGGCCAGAGGATTGGCACCGAACCACAGCAGCATAAAGCCAGCAATACCCAGCAAGGTGGCGTACACCAGCGAGACGGCAGGGGACATCAGGCCTTTTACCAGCACCCGATTTTTTGTCCTTTCCATCTTCCTGTCGATATCCCTGTCGATGTAGTTGTTAAATACACAACCGGACGCAACAACCAGTGACACCCCAACCAGCGTGTAAATAAAGAGGGTGTAATCGATGCTGCCTTTCGAGGCCAGCAGGAACCCTCCGATCACCGAGATCAGGTTGCCAAAGATGATGCCAGGTTTTGTGACTTGCAGGTATTGCTTAAACATACTCGCCGCTCTTAGTGAACCATCATGTTGTAGTTGAGGTTCCACATAATCCAGATGGAGCCGACTACCAGGATTGCGATGATAATCACGGTAAAGATAAATGCCGTCAGGTTCCAGCCTTCATCGGATTTAGTGTTCATGTGCAGGAAGCAAACCAGATGCACCAGAATCTGAATCACCGCCGTCACCAGGATTGCACCCAGGATAACCGGCTTAGACGCACTACCGTTCATCACCATCCAGAACGGGATCACCGTCAGGATGATCGACAGGATAAAACCTGTCATGTAGGTTTTTACGCTACCGTGGGAAGCGCCATGATCGTTTGAATGACTCATTACATCGCCCCCATCAGATAGACTACAGAGAACACACAGATCCACACCACATCCAGGAAGTGCCAGAACAGACTCAGGCACATGATACGGGTACGGTTAGTGCTGGTCAGGCCGCGACGGGATACCTGGAACATCAGAACCGCCATCCAGATCAGACCAGAGGTTACGTGCAGACCGTGGGTACCGACCAGCGCGAAGAACGCTGACAGGAAGCCGCTACGATCCGGACCGTAACCTTCGGCAATCAGGTGGTGGAATTCATAGATTTCCATCCCGATAAATCCAGCACCAAACAGCCAGGTCAACGCCAGCCAGGAGACAACCTGGCTCTTGTTGTTCTTGTACATGGCAATGGCGGCCATGCCGTAGGTGATGGAGCTGAATAACAGCAGTGCGGTTTCAACCAGTACGAACGGCAGCTCGAAAATGTCCTTACCGGTCGGGCCGCCCGCTGTGCCGTTCACCAGAACGGCATAGGTCGCGAACAGACAGCAGAACAGGATGCAGTCGCTCATCAGGTAGATCCAGAAGCCGAAGACTTTCATCGGCCCTGTATCGTGGTGCCCGTGTTCATGCGCATGGGCAGTCGCGTGGGTTAAAGTATCAGTTGCCATTTTTCAGCCCCGCTTTAGCAATCTCGTCGAAATGCTGTTTTTCCAGAATTTCAACTTCACGGACTGGTACGTAGTAGTCCACGTCCTCATCAAAGCTCTTCACAATCCAGCTGATCACGATGCCAGCAAAGCCGACGATCGCAAGCCACCAGATGTGCCAGATCATAGCGAAACCAAATACCGTAGCGAAGGCGGCGATAACCATGCCCGCTGCGCTGTTTTTCGGCATATGGATCTCTTCGTAATGTGCTGGTTGCTTGTACGCTTCGCCTTTTTCTTTCATTTCCCAGAATGCGTCACGCTCATGAATGTGCGGCACAACGGCAAAGTTATAGAACGGCGGAGGAGAAGAGGTTGCCCACTCCAGCGTACGGCCACCCCATGGGTCACCGGTCAGGTCACGGTTCTGATCGCGGTCGCGAATAGAGACGTAGAACTGAATCAGCTGAGACGCGATACCACAGGCAATCAGCACCGCACCGCCCGCTGCAACCATCAGCATTGGGTGGAACTGCGGATCGATCTGCTGGCTCAGACGACGGGTCATACCCATGAAGCCCAGCACGTACAGCGGCATAAACGCCACGAAGAAGCCGATGATCCAGAACCAGAACGCGCGTTTGCCCCATTTTTCGTTCAGCGTGTAACCGAAGGCTTTTGGCCACCAGTAAGTCACACCTGCGAAGCAACCGAACACCACACCGCCGATGATGACGTTATGGAAGTGCGCAATCAGGAACAGGCTGTTGTGCAGTACAAAGTCAGCGCCCGGTACAGCCAGTAGTACGCCGGTCATCCCACCTACAGAGAAGGTGACGATGAAGCCGATGGTCCACAGCATGGCTGAGTGGAACTGGATACGGCCCTGGTACATGGTGAACAACCAGTTGAAGATCTTAACCCCGGTTGGGATCGCGATAATCATGGTGGTGATACCGAAGAAGGCGTTTACGTTCGCGCCTGCACCCATAGTGAAGAAGTGGTGCAGCCAGACGATGAACGACAGGACGGTAATACACACGGTTGCCCACACCAGCGAGGTGTAACCAAACAGACGCTTACGTGAGAAGGTCGCTGCGATTTCGGAGAACACACCGAAGACCGGCAGAACCAGGATGTACACTTCAGGGTGACCCCATGCCCAAATCAGGTTGATGTACATCATCATGTTGCCGCCCATATCATTGGTGAAGAAATGGGTGCCCAGATAGCGATCCAGGGTCAGCAGCGCGACGGTGACAGTCAGAATTGGGAATGACGCGATAATCAGGATGTTGGCGCACAGAGATGCCCAGGTAAATACTGGCATCTTGAACATCGTCATACCTGGTGCACGCATCTTCAGGATGGTCACGAAGAAGTTAATACCGGTCAGGGTAGTACCGACACCGGAGAGCTGTAGCGCCCAGATCCAGTAATCAACACCTACGCCAGGACTGTACTCAATTCCCGAAAGCGGTGGGTAAGCCAGCCAGCCAGTCTGTGCGAATTCACCGACGCCCAGAGAGAGGTTAACCAGAATCACACCGACAACCGTGAACCAGAAGCTCAGGTTGTTCAGGAACGGATACGCAACGTCGCGCGCGCCGATTTGCAGCGGAACGACAACGTTCATCAGACCGATAACCAGCGGCATCGCCACGAAGAAGATCATAATCACGCCGTGCGCGGTAAAGATCTGGTCGTAGTGGTGCGGCGGCAGGAAGCCTGCTTCGCCAGCGGAGGCAAGCGCCTGCTGGCTACGCATCATGATGGCATCCGCAAAGCCACGAATTAACATGACGATACCGACGATGCAGTACATGATACCGAGTTTTTTGTGGTCAACCGAAGTCAGCCACTCATTCCACAGGTAGCTCCACTTACCGAAGTAAGTGATTAAGCCTAGTAAGGCTGCGCCACCAATGACAATGGCAGCAATCGTAACCATGATAATCGGCTCATGGTACGGCACTGCATCCAGTGTTAATTTTCCGAACATTTTCTTCCTCGGCCCCTTAGTGAGAGGTTTCCGCGTGGCTCATGTCCATGCCTTCCATCCCTTCGTGCGAGCTATGCTCACCTTCAGGTTGGGTCACGTCCATGCTCTTGCCGTGGTCCATGAATTTGCCAATAACGTCTTTGAACAAATTCGGTTTCACGTTAGAGAAGTACTCCACCTTGTTGTATTCGCTAGGTGTTGCCACTTTGTCGAACGTAGCCATGTCAGACATGGTGTTCGGAGACTGTTTCGCTTTAGCAACCCACTGGTCGAAAGCGGCACGGTCCGGGGTGGCAATGGCTTTGAACTTCATACCAGAGAAGCCTGGGCCACTGTAGCTGGCGGAGATACCATCATAGGTGCCTGCTTCATTCGCGATCAGGTGCAGGTTGGTCTGCATACCGGCCATCGCGTAAATCTGGCTGCCCAGACGCGGGATAAAGAAGGAGTTCATCACGGAGTTAGACGTTACTTTGAACTGCACCGGGACGTTCGCCGGGAAGGCGATTTCATTCACGGTAGCAATGCCTTGTTCCGGATAGATGAAGAACCATTTCCAGTCCATGGAGACGACTTCGATCGTAATCGGTTTCTCATCGTGAACCAGCGGTTTTGCAGGTTCGAGCGCGTGAGTGGTTTTCCATGTCAGTACGGCAAGGAACAGGATGATCAGAATCGGCACCGTCCAGACCACAGCTTCCACTTTATTGGAGTGTGACCAGTTAGGGCTATACTTCGCATCTTTGTTGCTCGCACGATACTTCCAGGCGAAACCAACAGCCATCAAGATGGCGGGAATCACGACAATCATCATCAGGCCGAAAGCCGTCAGAATGAGCGAACGTTGCTCCAGTCCAATCTGTCCTTTGGGGTCTAGCAGCGCAGAATCACAGCCACTGAGTAAAACAGTGCCTGCAAATAACGACAACCATCCCAAACATTTATTGTATTTCCTAAGTGTCATTTAACGACCTCAATTCCACGGGGACCTGGTGGCGTTTAAAGTGTGGGGGCATTTTACGGGAAGGTTACATTACTGTAAACATCATTAGACCTGTGTCAGGAACGTGTTACCGGGTTCTGCCAGGGAAGTCACAGATGTTGCAAATTATAGCCGTTTTTCAGACGCAAGCACCGTCAGCTGGGCTTTATAACGAAACAGACTCTGTAGGTAGGGTAAAAAGGGCAATTGGTATAACCATTGCTAAAAAAACACAAATCATTAACAAATAATCATCAATAAAGAGACAACTAAAAAACGTAAAATTAATGTTTCGTTTGCTGAATCGGTTAACGAAAAATACTCTCTGTTCTTCGTTCCAATAATTTCTGGAATTCTAAGAGGCACGAAACAACAAATATTATTTTGCGCGAACGAATTTATTCGCCGTTATAATTTACCAGGGTGATTACAACGTAAAATAACCTTTTTTTATGGTTTTACACCTTTTGGCTCTCACGCATAGCCAGGTAGTCGAGGAGACCCCCTGTCAGGATCCCGGACAGCGCCAGCAGCGCACCGATGTCCAGCAGCAGCAGGGCAAACGGAAGGGTGAGCGTCGTGGTGGCGTTAACGATCAGGACCACCAGCCACAGGGCCAGCGTCACACATCCCGCCAGCAATATTCTTAATGCAAAGCGATAGGCCGACGGGAAACGCGTCCTGACCATAAAATGTTCTGTCTGCTGGGTATATTCCAGCGAGCGACGACAGACTAAGAGCAACAGCAGTCCCGGAATGGCGGCAAAGACGGAGAAGAGATAAAACTCAGCCCACCCGTGCGCTTCTACAAACCAGCCAGCGATAGGGCCGACATAGACCCGGCCCACGGCAGAGAGCGCAGAGAGCAGGGCGAACTGTGTTGCGGAGAAGGATTTGTTGCATAGGGTCATCAGCAGCGCGACAAACGCGGCCGTCCCCATCCCGCCGCACAGGTTTTCAAAGAATACCGCCGCCGCCATGCTGAGCATGTGTTTATCGGTAATCGAGAGCAGCCAGTAACCGGCGTTAGAAATCCCCTGCAAAATGCCGAAGATCAGCAGCGCGCGGAACAGGCTTAAGCGCTGCATCAGCACGCCGCCATACAGCGCGCCAATAATGGTGGCAATCAGCCCCAGCGTCTTATTTACCACGCCGACTTCACCGGCATCGAAGCCCACGCCGCGGATCAAAAAGGTGGTGGTCAGGCTCATGGCAAACGCATCCCCGAGCTTATACAGCACAATCAGCAGCAGAATAAGCCAGGCATTGTTACGGCCAAAGAAGTCGCGCAGCGGTTCGGCAACCGCCTGTTCGAGGGAGCGGGGAACCGGGATGACATCGCTCGGTTCCGGGGCGAGGAAGGTGGCGATCATGCAGGGAATGAGCAGCGCGGCCATCAGCCAGTACATGCCCTGCCAGCCGAGGTAGCGATCCGCCAGCCATAAGGCCAGCCCGCCGGAAACCAGCATGCCCAGACGGTAGCCCAGAACGCTAATTGCAGCTCCGGTGCCACGCTCTTCGGCAGAGAGAACGTCGGTTTTCCAGGCATCAAAAACGATATCCTGGGACGCCGAACAGAAGGCAATCACCACCGCCAGCGCGGCCATCCAGCGCAGCTGCGACGCAGGTTCGAGAAAGCCCATCGCGGCAATCGCCAGCATTAGCAATGCCTGGGTCATCAGCAACCAGCCACGACGCCTGCCGAGGAACGGCGGGGTGTAGCGGTCCATCATCGGCGACCATAAGAACTTGAAGACATAGGCCTGGCCGACCAGCGAGAAGAAGCCGATGGTTTTAAGATCGATATTCTCTACCGTCATCCACGCCTGTAGCGTGCCGGATGTCAGGGCAAGGGGTAAGCCGGAGGCGAAACCGAGGATCAGCAGGATAGCTGATTTAGGTTGCTGGAAAATACGTAAGTATTGACTGGACATGAGCAGGCAAACTGACCCGACCGGAGGTCGGGTCAGCAGGCAGAATTAACGTGCGTTCTGCTTGATGAAGTCGTGAATGCTGGTGTCCTGCGCCATATCGGCGATGGTGTCGGTCAGCACGCTGTTAACGGCATTAGCGATATTCTTGTTGGTGGCCTGGAAGGCACCTTCAATAGAGTAGCTTGCACGGTAGTTCTTGTTCATCTTATTGCCGTTCTTCGCGGTGGCGATGATGGCGATATCGGCTTTGGTCGCGATGTTGTAGCGCACATTGCCCTGAGAGACGTCAGCGTACAGGTTGTTGACGATAATCTGCAGATCAACCGCGCCGCTTGGGCCAACCATGTAACCGCGGGAGGTCATTTGCTTCTCGAGCACTTCCTGCAGCAGGAAACGCAGATCGCGGGAGGCAGTGAGGGTCACCAACTGGTTATCACGGGTTACTTTCGCCAGCGCCTGGTCTTTACGCTGATCCGCGCCGTTGATGCTCACGGTGACGCCCATCAGGCTTGGATCCTGCTGTGGCAGAGTGATCTTCGGAGAAACATCAATGGTAGCAGGAGGAGTTGCACAGCCGGCCAGCATAAACAGGGCGACCATAGGGAAAAGGAGTTTTTTTAACATGTTCAGGCTCTCAGCGAATCGTAAGCATATATAGAAAAAAATTGCCGCCATCATAACATCGCCAACGGCAAGGGGAAGTGGTCAACGCATGTAAATTCATCGCCTTGTCTGAAAACTGACCACCTGAAACGCTTTTCCGTTATCCGGACGACAAAACGACTCCCCCTTATAGGACTTCATACGCTTGAATGAGAAAATCAGATGAAAGCTAAATTTTTGTTGTCTTCTTGTTATGCAAGCGGTAAAAGCGGCTAACATTTAAAGGGATGGGTGACATCTCAGCGTTGTCGGAGGAGTAATTTCATGATGATACGTGAACAGATTGAAGATAAGTTAAGGGCGGCGTTTGAACCTGTGTTCCTCGAAGTCGTCGACGAAAGCTATCGTCATAACGTACCGGCAGGCTCTGAGAGCCACTTTAAAGTGGTGCTGGTCAGCGATCGTTTCGCTGGTGAGCGTTTTCTCAATCGTCACCGTATGATCTACGGAACTCTGACGGAAGAGCTCTCGACCACGGTCCATGCCCTGGCGTTACATACGTATACGATCAAAGAGTGGAAGGGGCTGCAGGATACGATTTTCGCATCGCCACCATGCCGGGGGGCCGGGACGATCGCGTAATAAATCCTGTTTGCAACAGCGGGAGCTTTTCCAGTATGTTGCATAAAGATTACGTCAAAACGGCCTGCGGGCCGTTTTGTTTTGTCGGGGTTTTGAGCCGGTGGCGCGATTTTAAGGCCGAAAATAGCCTGAAATTGTGAAAAAAGCCGCAGCAACATGCGCCAACCGTTCTCGACTCACTAAAGTGATGCCGCTATAATGCCGCGTCTTAATATGAATGTCTTCGGGATGATTCTGGCGACAGGGAATGTGAATCTGCTAAGAGAGCATCCCGGTATTGCGAGGCAAATTCAGAGTTGACCGAGCACTGTGATTTTTTTGAGGTAACAAGATGCAAGTTTCAGTTGAAACCACTCAAGGCCTTGGCCGCCGTGTAACGATTACAATCGCTGCTGACAGCATCGAAAACGCTGTAAAAAGCGAGCTGGTCAACGTAGCAAAGAAAGTCCGTATTGACGGCTTCCGCAAGGGAAAAGTACCGATGAATGTCGTTGCTCAGCGTTATGGCGCTTCTGTTCGCCAGGACGTGCTGGGTGACCTGATGAGCCGCAACTTCGTTGACGCGATCATCAAAGAAAAAATCAACCCAGCCGGTTCCCCGACCTATGTTCCGGGCGAATACAAAATGGGCGAAGACTTCACCTACGCGGTAGAGTTCGAAGTTTACCCTGAAGTTGAGCTGAAAGGTCTGGACGCGATCGAAGTTGAAAAACCAGTCGTTGAAGTGACTGAAGCCGACGTTGACGGCATGCTGGACACCCTGCGTAAGCAGCAGGCGACCTGGAAAGACAAAGACGGCGCTGCAGATGCAGAAGACCGTGTCACCATCGACTTCTCCGGCTCTGTAGACGGCGAAGAGTTCGAAGGCGGCAAAGCCTCTGACTTCGTACTGGCAATGGGCCAGGGCCGTATGATCCCAGGCTTTGAAGACGGTATCAAAGGCCACAGCGCAGGCGAAGAGTTCACTATCGACGTGACCTTCCCGGAAGAGTACCACGCTGAAAACCTGAAAGGTAAAGCAGCGAAATTCGCGATTACCCTGAAGAAAGTTGAAGACCGCGAACTGCCAGAACTGACTGCAGATTTCATCAAACGTTTCGGCGTTGAAGATGGTTCTGTTGAAGGGCTGCGTGCAGAAGTGCGTAAAAACATGGAACGCGAGCTGAAAGGCGCCGTGCGTAACCGCGTTAAGTCTCAGGCGATCGACGGTCTGGTTAAAGCGAACGAAATCGAAATTCCTGCGGCCCTGATCGACAGCGAAATCGACGTTCTGCGTCGCCAGGCTGCACAGCGTTTCGGTGGCAACGAGAAACAAGCTCTGGAACTGCCACGTGAGCTGTTCGAAGAGCAGGCTAAACGCCGCGTTGTTGTTGGTCTGCTGCTGGGCGAAGTGATTCGTACCCACGAGCTGAAAGCTGACGAAGAGCGTGTTAAAGGCCTGATCGAAGAGATGGCTTCTGCCTATGAAGATCCGTCAGAAGTGGTTGCTTTCTACGGCAGCAACAAAGAGCTGATGGAAAACATGCGCAACGTGGCTCTGGAAGAGCAGGCTGTTGAAGCCGTTCTGGCCAAAGCAAAAGTGTCTGAAAAAGCTACTTCTTTCAACGAACTGATGAACCAACAGGCTTAATCCTGCCTGCTTCGTTTAAAGTTTGAGCAAAAAACCCGTTGCCACCCGGCGGCGGGTTTTTTTTATCACGGTTATAAATCCCAAAGCGTGATAAAACGCCTTTTCAGTGTTAGCGTTAAAACAAAAGATTGTTATGCTTGAAATAGGGCTGAGCCGCCCCCATTAGTGGGGAAGCAGTATTAAAGAGACTGGCTGATAATCCGTCCACAAGGTTACAATCAGTACAGCAGGTATTTTCATTTTTTATCCAGGAGACGGAAATGTCATACAGTGGCGAACGAGATAACTTTGCACCCCATATGGCGCTGGTGCCAATGGTTATTGAACAAACCTCTCGAGGTGAACGTTCTTTTGATATCTACTCCCGTCTGCTTAAAGAACGCGTTATCTTCATGACCGGCCAGGTGGAAGACCACATGGCGAACCTGATCGTAGCGCAGATGCTGTTTCTGGAAGCGGAAAACCCGGAAAAAGACATTTACCTGTACATTAACTCCCCAGGTGGCGTGATCACTGCCGGGATGTCCATTTACGATACCATGCAGTTCATCAAGCCTGATGTAAGCACCATTTGTATGGGCCAGGCAGCATCGATGGGCGCATTCCTGCTGACCGCAGGGGCGAAAGGTAAGCGTTTCTGCCTGCCGAACTCGCGCGTAATGATTCACCAGCCGCTGGGCGGGTACCAGGGCCAGGCAACAGACATTGAGATTCATGCCCGTGAAATCCTGAAGGTAAAAGGGCGCATGAATGAACTTATGGCTCATCATACGGGTCAATCATTAGAGCAGATCGAGCGTGATACCGAGCGCGATCGCTTCCTGTCCGCACCAGAGGCAGTAGAGTACGGCTTAGTCGACTCCATTTTGACCCACCGTAATTGATGCCCACGGCGTGGGTGTGCCGCTATACTATGGTAGGGCGGCATTTTGCTAACCAGCAGCCTGCGTCTGAGAATGGCATTTGCGTCGTCATGTGCGGCACAAAGAACTTAAAAAGAGGTTTTGACTCATGACAGATAAACGCAAAGATGGATCGGGCAAACTGCTTTATTGCTCTTTTTGCGGCAAAAGCCAGCATGAAGTGCGCAAACTGATTGCCGGGCCATCCGTGTATATCTGCGACGAATGTGTCGACTTATGTAACGACATCATCCGCGAAGAGATTAAAGAAGTCGCACCACACCGTGAGCGCAGCGCGTTACCGACGCCGCATGAGATCCGTCATCATCTTGATGACTACGTCATCGGCCAGGAACAGGCGAAGAAAGTGCTGGCAGTGGCGGTGTACAACCACTACAAACGTCTGCGTAACGGGGATAACAGCAACGGCGTTGAGCTGGGCAAAAGTAACATTTTGCTGATCGGCCCAACCGGTTCCGGTAAAACCCTGCTGGCCGAGACCCTGGCGCGTCTGCTGGATGTTCCGTTTACCATGGCGGATGCCACCACTCTGACCGAAGCCGGTTATGTGGGTGAGGATGTGGAAAACATCATCCAGAAACTGCTGCAGAAGTGCGATTACGACGTTCAGAAAGCCCAGCGCGGGATCGTGTATATCGATGAGATCGACAAAATCTCGCGTAAATCCGATAACCCGTCGATCACCCGTGACGTCTCCGGTGAAGGCGTACAGCAGGCATTGCTGAAATTGATCGAAGGGACGGTTGCCGCTGTTCCACCGCAGGGCGGTCGTAAGCATCCTCAGCAGGAGTTCCTGCAGGTTGATACGTCCAAGATCCTGTTTATCTGTGGCGGTGCGTTTGCCGGCCTGGATAAAGTCATTGCTAACCGCGTTGAAACCGGCTCGGGTATTGGCTTTGGCGCCACGGTGAAGGCGAAGTCTGAAAAAGCGAAAGAGGGCGAACTGCTGACCCAGGTTGAGCCAGAAGATCTGATCAAGTTTGGTCTGATCCCTGAGTTCATTGGCCGTCTGCCGGTTGTCGCCACCCTGACAGAACTGAGTGAAGACGCGCTGATTCAGATCCTGAAAGAGCCGAAAAATGCCCTGACCAAGCAGTACCAGGCGTTGTTCAATCTGGAAGGCGTTGAGCTGGAGTTCCGCGACGAAGCGCTGGATGCGATTGCTAAGAAAGCAATGGCACGTAAAACCGGTGCACGTGGTCTGCGTTCAATCGTTGAAGCTGCCCTGCTCGATACCATGTACGACCTTCCTTCAATGGAAGAAGTTGAAAAAGTGGTTATCGACGAGTCCGTCATTGCTGGCCAAAGCAAACCGCTGCTGATTTACGGTACGCCGGAAGCTCAGCAAGCTTCTGGCGAATAATTCGCCAGAGCATACAAGCAGTTAATCAAAAAGGGGGGATTTAATCCCCCCTTTTATTTTTCCGTAAACATGGCGTTGAATGTGTGGGAATCATCCCCATATACTGGATTACATGTTAATGGTTGCATGAAGCACAGTCCTGCAACCTGATTACCTGGCGGACACTAAACTAAGAGAGAGCTCTATGAATCCTGAGCGTTCTGAACGCATTGAAATCCCCGTATTGCCGTTGCGCGATGTGGTGGTTTATCCGCACATGGTCATACCCTTATTTGTAGGGCGGGAAAAATCTATCCGTTGCCTTGAAGCCGCCATGGATCATGATAAAAAAATCATGCTGGTTGCGCAGAAAGAAGCATCAACGGATGAGCCGGGTGTAAACGATCTTTTCACCGTCGGGACCGTGGCCTCTATTTTACAAATGCTGAAGCTGCCTGATGGCACCGTGAAGGTGCTGGTCGAGGGGCTGCAGCGTGCGCGTATTACCACGCTATCTGATGATGGCGAACACTTCGCTGCAAAAGCCGAATACCTTGAATCGCCTCAGCTGGACGAGCGTGAGCAAGAAGTGCTGGTTCGCACCGCGATCAGTCAGTTTGAAGGCTATATCAAGCTGAACAAAAAAATTCCACCAGAAGTGCTGACGTCGCTGAACAGCATCGACGATCCGGCACGTCTGGCTGACACCATCGCAGCGCACATGCCGCTGAAGCTGGCTGACAAACAGTCCGTGCTGGAGATGTCCGACGTTAACGAGCGTCTGGAATATCTGATGGCGATGATGGAGTCTGAAATCGATCTGCTGCAGGTTGAGAAACGCATTCGCAACCGCGTGAAAAAGCAGATGGAGAAATCTCAGCGTGAGTACTATCTGAATGAGCAAATGAAAGCCATCCAGAAAGAGCTCGGTGAGATGGACGACGCGCCGGACGAAAACGAAGCGCTGAAGCGTAAGATCGACGCGGCGAAAATGCCGAAAGAGGCAAAAGAGAAGGCTGAAGCAGAACTGCAGAAGCTGAAAATGATGTCTCCAATGTCGGCGGAAGCGACGGTGGTTCGCGGCTATATCGAGTGGATGGTGCAGGTTCCGTGGAATGCCCGCAGCAAGGTCAAAAAAGACCTGCGTCAGGCCCAGGAGATCCTCGATACCGACCACTATGGTCTGGAGCGCGTCAAAGACCGCATCCTTGAGTATCTTGCGGTTCAGAGCCGTGTTAACAAGCTCAAGGGCCCAATTCTGTGCCTGGTGGGGCCACCGGGGGTGGGGAAAACCTCTCTGGGGCAGTCCATTGCCAGAGCCACCGGACGTAAATACATCCGTATGGCGCTGGGCGGCGTGCGTGACGAAGCGGAAATCCGTGGTCACCGCCGGACCTATATCGGTTCGATGCCAGGCAAACTGATCCAGAAAATGGCAAAAGTAGGGGTTAAAAACCCGCTGTTCCTGCTGGATGAGATCGACAAAATGTCGTCCGACATGCGCGGCGATCCGGCTTCAGCTCTGCTTGAAGTGCTGGATCCAGAGCAGAACGTGGCGTTCAGCGATCACTACCTGGAAGTGGACTACGACCTCAGCGATGTGATGTTCGTGGCCACCTCCAACTCCATGAACATCCCGGCCCCGCTGCTGGATCGTATGGAAGTGATCCGTCTTTCTGGCTACACCGAAGACGAAAAACTGAACATCGCCCGTCGTCACCTGCTGTCGAAGCAGATTGAACGTAACGCACTGAAAGAGAGCGAATTGACCGTTGATGACAGTGCGATCATCGGCATTATTCGTTACTACACCCGTGAAGCGGGCGTGCGTAGCCTGGAGCGTGAAATCTCCAAGCTGTGTCGTAAGGCGGTGAAACAGCTGCTGCTGGATAAGACGCTGAAGCACATCCACATTAACGGCGACAACCTGCACGAATACCTCGGTGTTCAGCGCTACGACTACGGTCGTGCGGACAGCGAAAACCGCGTCGGTCAGGTGACCGGTCTGGCATGGACGGAAGTGGGCGGCGATCTGCTGACCATTGAAACCGCCTGCGTGCCAGGTAAAGGTAAGCTGACCTACACCGGCTCGCTGGGTGAAGTGATGCAGGAGTCCATTCAGGCTGCGCTGACCGTGGTGCGCGCGCGCGCGGAAAAACTGGGTATTAATCCGGACTTTTACGAAAAACGCGACATTCACGTTCACGTGCCGGAAGGGGCAACGCCGAAAGATGGTCCAAGCGCGGGTATCGCGATGTGTAGCGCCCTGGTGTCCTGCCTGACCGGCAACCCGGTGCGTGCTGATGTGGCGATGACCGGGGAAATCACCCTGCGTGGCCAGGTTCTGCCGATTGGCGGTTTGAAAGAAAAACTGCTGGCTGCACACCGTGGCGGCATTAAAACGGTCCTCATTCCGTATGAGAACAAGCGCGATCTGGAAGAGATTCCGGATAACGTCATCGCCGATCTGGATATTCATCCGGTGAAACGAATTGAGGAAGTTCTGACCCTTGCACTGCAGAATGAGCCTTACGGAATGCAGGTTGTGACCGCAAAATAGTGACCTCGCGCAAAGAGCGTCGATAAAAACAAGGCTGGTGAGCGATTTCGGGCTTGCCAGCCTTTTTTTGTATAGCTAATTTAGATTGCTGATTGGGCCAGCCATCAACAACGGGTGTTGTAAGGTCATGGCAGGCCTGATATAACTGCTGCGCGGTCGCGTTGTGAAGGATTCAGACGCGATATAAATTATAAAGAGAGGAAGAGAAGAGTGAATAAATCTCAACTGATTGACAAAATTGCTGCGGGTGCTGACATCTCCAAAGCTGCGGCTGGACGTGCGTTAGATGCTTTGATTGCTTCTGTTACCGAATCTCTGCAGGCTGGGGACGACGTGGCGCTGGTAGGTTTTGGTACTTTTGCTGTTAAAGAGCGTGCTGCCCGTACTGGCCGCAACCCTCAGACCGGTAAAGAGATCACCATCGCTGCTGCTAAAGTTCCGGGCTTCCGCGCCGGCAAAGCGCTGAAAGACGCAGTAAACTGATCGCTTTCTTACTTCAGGGAAGTTGAAAAGTACAAGGGCGCATCATTTGATGTGCCTTTTTTGTTTGTCCAGGCCTGATTTATGTGAGTTTATGCGAGTTGTGGGCTGACAATCGCCCCGGTTTCTTGTCACAATACGTCTTTATGCGCTGCGGTCAGGATTTCCGCCAGCGTCAGGTCACCAGTCACCTACAGCGGAGTGTGGTTACACCATGATGGACAGCTTACGCACGGCTGCTAACAGTCTCGTGCTCAAGATTATTTTCGGTATCATTATC
Source organism: Leclercia tamurae (assembly GCF_025566055.1). Classification (GTDB taxonomy): domain Bacteria; phylum Pseudomonadota; class Gammaproteobacteria; order Enterobacterales; family Enterobacteriaceae; genus Enterobacter; species Enterobacter tamurae. Next base: position 147,868 of record NZ_JAMHKS010000072.1, on the reverse strand, counting down.
GTGTCGTTCATTTTGACCGGCGTGAGCGGATATCTGATTGGCGGTAGTGCAAACTACGCCGCAAAAGTGAACGACCAGGAAATCAGCCGTGGGCAGTTTGAAAATGCATTTGCCGGTGAACGTAACCGCATGCAGCAACAGCTGGGCGAACAGTTCTCAGAACTGGCGGCGAATGAAGGGTACATGAAAAACCTGCGTCAGCAGACGCTGAACCGTCTTATCGACGAAGCGCTGCTGGATCAGTACGCCCGTGAGATCGGTCTGAGCATCAGCGACGATCAGGTCAAGAAAGCCATTTTCTCCACCCCGGCTTTCCAGAATGACGGCAAATTCGATAACACCCGCTATAACGCTATCGTGAATCAGATGGGGATGACGCCGGATCAATACGCTCAGGCGCTGCGTAACCAGCTGACCACTCAGCAGCTGGTTAACGCCGTAGTGGGCACCGACTTCATGCTCAAAGGCGAAGCGGATGAACTGGCGACGCTGGTTTCTCAGCAGCGCGTCGTGCGCGAAGCCAACTTCGACGTTAACGCCCTGGCTGCTAAACAGCAGGCGAGCGACGAAGAGGTGAAAAGCTACTACGAGCAGAACAAAAACAACTTCACCGCCCCGGAGCAGTTCCGCGTGAGCTACATCAAGCTGGATGCAGCGGCGATGCAGGAAAACGCCTCCGATGCGGAGATCCAGACTTACTACGATCAGCATCAGGATCAGTTCACTCAGCCACAGCGTAACCGTTTCAGCGTCATTCAGACCAAAACTGAAGCCGACGCCAAAGCGGCGCTGGATGAGCTGAACAAGGGCACTGACTTCGCCACGGTCGCGAAAGCCAAATCCACCGACATCATCTCTGCCAAAAACGGCGGTGACATGGGCTGGCTGGAAGAGGGCACCACGCCAGACGAGCTGAAAAATGCCGGTCTGAAAGAGAAAGGTCAACTTTCTGGTGTGATCAAATCCTCTGTTGGTTTCCTGGTCGTGCGTCTGGATGATATCACCCCTGCGACCACCAAACCGCTGGCTGACGTCCGTGATGACATCGCGGCGAAAGTGAAGCAGGAGAAAGCGCTGGATGGCTTCTATGCGTTGCAGCAGAAGGTAAGCGACGCGGCCAGCAATGATAACGAATCACTGGCAGGCGCAGAGCAGGCAGCAGGTGCGAAAGCGGTCACTACCGGCTGGTTTGGTCGTGACAATCTGCCGGAAGAGCTGAACTTCAAGCCGGTTGCGGATGCTATTTTCAACGGTGGTCTGGTGGGCGAAAACGGCACCCCGGGCAGCAACTCTGACATCATTACCGTCGACGGCGACCGCGCCTTTGTTCTGCGCGTGGCTGAGCATAAGCCAGAGTCGATTAAGCCGCTGGACGAGGTGAAAGATCAGATCACTGCGCTGGTGAAACATAACAAAGCCGTGCAACAGGCGAAGCTGGATGCTGAGAAGCTGCTGGCTGAGCTGAAAGCGGGTAAAGGTGATGAGGCGCTGAAAGCGGCTGGCCTGAGCTTTGGTGAGGCCAAAACCCTGAGCCGTACCGGTCAGGATCCGATCAGCCAGGCGGCATTTGGTCTGAGCCTGCCGGCAAAAGACAAGCCGAGCTTCGGTATCGCCAACGATATGCAGGGCAACGTGGTGGTTCTGGCGCTGGACGAAGTGAAAGCGGGCACCATGCCGGAAGCGCAAAAGCAAGCGATGGTTCAGGGAATCACCCAGAACAATGCGCAAATTGCCTTCGAAGCCCTGATGAGCAACCTGCGTAAAGAAGCCAAAATTAAGCTGGGCGATATCATGACCCAGCAGTAATTACGGCGCTGCTCGCAAATCTGAGCAACGTACTGCAACAACAAAAGGCCGCTTTCGCGGCCTTTTCCATTTCTGCAATCTGCTGTTTGTTCCGGAAAAGCGGCCCGTTTATGGTGAGTGGGCTGTCAACAAACAAGGAGAAAACAGCATGAAACATGGAATCAAAGCCCTCTTTATTACGCTTGCCCTTATGTCTGCCGGGATGAGCCACTGCGCGCTGGCGGCGACACCAGCCGCCAAAACGCAGGTCGCACAAGGCAAGTCCGATGCACCGCCCCCACCCCAGCAGTCGAAAGCGGCGGAAGCGGAGAAGGGGCGGATCAGCATTAATTCCGCCCCGGCGGAGGAGCTGGCGCGGGTGATGAACGGCGTGGGGCTGAAGAAAGCCCAGGCGATCGTCAGCTACCGGGAAGAGTACGGCCCGTTTAAAACCCTCGACGATCTCAAGCAAGTCCCCGGCATGGGCGGGGCGCTGGTGGAGCGGAATCTTGCGTATCTGACGCTGTAATAACTTGCACAGTGGCAAAAATTTGCCAGGATAAAGAGGTCATACCAGTTATGACCTCTGACTCTTACAAATAACAACCCTGAAGGCTATTGCGCTATGCAGACCCAAATCAAAGTACGCGGTTATCACCTTGATGTTTATCAACACGTTAATAACGCACGTTATCTCGAGTTTCTCGAAGAGGCGCGCTGGGAAGGGCTGGAAAACAGCGACAGCTTTCAGTGGATGACCGAGCGGCGTATCGCCTTTGTGGTGGCGAATATCAATATCAACTATCGCCGTCCTGCGGTGCTCAGCGATCTTCTCACCGTTACCAGCCAGCTTCAGCAGCTGAACGGCAAAAGTGGGATATTAAGTCAGGTGGTGACGCTGGAGCCTGAAGGGCAGGTGGTGGCAGATGCATTAATTACCTTTGTCTGCATCGATTTGAAAACGCAGAAAGCGCTGCCGCTGGAAGGGGAACTGCGTGAGAAGCTGGAGCTATTAATCACATAACCCCGCTTTTGATGCCGGGCGAAGCAGATCCTTCACCCGGCAGGCTGGCCCGAATTAATTAAGACCGGTTTTCTTTTTCAGAGCCGTCATCACCCCGACTTTATCCGCCAGATAATGATTCAGGCCGTTGGCGCGCAGATTACAGGCGGCGCACTGACCGCAGCCATCGCCCTGAATGCCGTTGTAACAGGTCAGCGTTTCGTTACGCACCAGATCCAGCTTGCCCCAGTAGTCAGCCAGCGCCCAGGTTTCGGCTTTATCGAGCCACATCAGCGGCGTTTCGAAGCGGATATCTTTGGCCATCCCCAGACTCACGGCATGGTTGAGGGCTTTCACAAACTCGTCGCGACAGTCCGGGTAGCCGGAGAAGTCGGTTTCGCACACGCCGGTTATGATCGCCTCGGCTTTGACCTGGTAAGCATAGATGGCGGTCAGGGTCAGGAAGAGGATATTACGCCCCGGCACGAAGGTATTCGGGATCCCCTCGGCGTCTGGTTCGTAGTCCGGCACCGGAATGCTGTCGCGGGTGAGGCTGCTCACCGCCAGTTCGTTCAACAGGGTGACATCCAGAACCTTATGAGCCCGTGCGCCGAGTTTCACCGCCAGTTTCTGCGCGACCTCAATCTCTTCGCTATGGCGCTGGCCATAATCAAAAGTCACACAATGGACTTCATCATATTGCTGCAGAGCCTGAACCAGACAGGTGGTGGAGTCCTGGCCTCCACTGAACACGACAACGGCACGTTTCATTAATCTTCCCAACTTTGACGGTTAAAAACGTATGGTAACGTCTGCCTGTGGCGGCGACCAGCTTCTTCACGTTTTCGGGGCCGGCAGCCAGGCCTCGGTAAAATCAAACCAGCCGCGCGGATTCAGGCGGATGCCGTTCACCCCCGGCGGGGCGCTGATTTGATACTGATAGTTGAACAGAGGCGTCAGGACGGCACGCTCCATTAATTGCGCGAACACCTCTTTTAATGCCAGATGGCGCGCCGCGGCGTCGGGCTGAACCTGAACCGCATCCAGGGTCGCCATCAGGTGCGCAAACTGTGGGGCGCTGAGCAGATACGGCCAGAGCGCATCGCAGCGTAACCACTGCTCCAGGGTGTATTCCGGTGCCTCACCAATCAGCCTGTCGCCCATCATGATATCGGCCTCCGCCAGGGCGGTGCAGCCATCCCAGGTTTTCGCGTCATGAAAAATCACCGTCAGCTGACAGCCTTCGTGTGCCAGGTAGCGTCTAAGCTGTTCCGCCATGGTGTGTAACTCCACCGGCAGGTGATAGATCAGGGTGAGTGTCTCCGGCAGAGCGATAGTTTGCGCCTGCGGCCACCGGGGGATAGACCATCCCGGGAGCAACTCCTGAGTCGGGGTGATAAGATTCTCGTCCAGCGGCAGGGTATGCAGCAGTGCGGTGTGATGAATGATGTCGATCACCCTGCGGGCCTGGGCCTCGCTTAACCTGCCGCTCTGCTTCAGCGTGAGATAGCAAAAGCCGAGGCTGATGCTGTTACTGACCAGCCGCAGGCTGGCGAGTTCTTCCGGCTCGCCAATGGCGATCTGCACCGGATGGCGGCAGCTGGTGCCTAAATCCTGGTCAAAAAGCTGGGGGGTGATCCAGTATTCAATGGCTTTCAGCAGCGGATGCCCCAGATGATACTGCTCGTGGCTCTCGAGCCGGACCAGATCCGCGTCGTATATCGCCAGCCGAAACGGTCCGCTGCCCGTCAGGGGCTGTTCAGGATGGGCAAGACGGCTGCAATAGCTCGCCAGACGGTGCGCCAGCCAGTAATCCGGATGATGTAACACGAAGGTCAGGCACTGCGGGTGGGTCACCGCAATTTGCTTCACGCTGTTAAACAGTTTGCGCAGCGCGGGCAGGGTGAGCAGCCGCGTCAGTTGGCTCTGGAGCTGAGCCGCCTCGACTTTGTCTCCGTTATGCCAGTGCAGCGTGGAGCGAATATAGAAGTGCCAGCGCAGCCCGTCGGCAGCGATCTCCCAGTGATGCGCCAGATCGCCGCCCGGCTCGCTACGGGTGTCGTTGAACCGCGTCAGACCGGAAAAGATCTGCCCGACCAGATGCTGCTCGGCGCGGCCAGGTAAAAAGCCCGGATGGAGCGGATCGAGGGGCCGGTAATAGGGAATGCGCAGCGTCGGGGTGTTGTTCTGCCACTGCCCGCCGAGAAAAGGATGCAGCAGGGCACGCAGCGCCTGGGGTGCCAGCTGGGCCAGTTCCAGAGCGTTGTGCTGCTGGCCGTTTTTGAGCGCCTGCTCCATCATCGTATTGCGCAGCGATTCTGGCGTGACGTGAAAGCGCAGCTCGCCGCGCTTACCGCGCCCGGACTGTGCCTGCCAGCTCAGCCAGCCCGCCTCCTGGGCCTGACGCAAAAGCGTGCGCACATGTCGTTCGCTGCAAAAACAGCGGCTGGCCAGTTCGGCCACGCTCACCTGCTGCGGCGCACCGGCTGAGGGCTGCCACAGTCGCTGGTACTGATTAAGTCGATTAAGCTGGCGCATAGTAAACCCGGAACAATAATTTCCATCTATTCAGTATTACTTCCGTATATATCACGCAATACTGATGCACAAGTTAACCTCCTCACATTTTCGGAGTTCCCATGGCGCGGCTGGCTGCATTTGATATGGACGGCACCTTGTTAATGCCGGACCACCGTTTAGGTGACAAGACGCTGAGCACGCTTAAGCGACTGCATGAGCGCGACATTACGCTCACCTTCGCCACCGGACGGCATGTGCTGGAGATGCGCCACCTGATGGGTGCGCTTGCCCTTGATGCGTTTTTGATTACCGGCAACGGGACGCGCATTCACTCCCTGGAAGGCGATGTCCTTTATCGTCAGGATTTGGCGCCGGACGTGGCGGAGCAGGTGCTGCATACCACCTGGGATACCCAGGCCAGTATTCACGTGTTTAACGACACCGGCTGGCTGACCGGGAAGGAGATCCCGGCGCTGCTGAACGCGCACGTCTACAGCGGCTTCCAGTATCAACTCACCGATCTGCGCCGTATCCCGGCGCACGCGGTGACCAAAGTCTGTTTTTGCGGCGATCACGACGATCTCTGCCGCCTGCGCATTCAGCTTAACGAGGCGCTGGGCAACCGCGCACATCTGACCTTCTCGGCAATAGATTGCCTCGAAGTGCTGCCGGTCGGGTGCAACAAAGGGTCTGCCCTGGCGGTGCTAAGTGATCATCTGGGCTTAACGATGCAGGAGTGTATGGCGTTTGGCGATGCGATGAACGATCGCGAGATGCTGGGCAGCGTGGGCCGCGGCCTGATCATGGGCAATGCGATGCCGCAGCTGATCGCTGAGCTCTCGCATTTACCGGTTATCGGGCACTGCCGCAACGAGGCCGTGTCCCACTTTTTAACCCATTGGCTGGATACACCTGATCTTCCTTATTCCCCCGAATAGTGAGACCCTTCCAGCAAGCCAGACGACAGTCTGGCTTTTTTTATTTTACCAGCCGGGCAATCTCCGCCAGCCACGGCGTCACATCACCAATGTTGGCTTTCACCCACTCCGCGTTGTAGTAGGTCTCCAGATAGCGCTCGCCGCTGTCGCACAGCAAGGTAACGATCGAGCCGGTTTCCCCGGCGTCACGCATCCGCGCAGCCAGCTGCAAGGCGCCCCACATATTGGTCCCGGTAGAGGCCCCGACCTTGCGGCCCAGCTGGGTTTCCAGCCAGTGGGCAGTGGCAACGCTGGCGGCATCCGGCACGCGGAGCATCTCGTCCACCACGTCAGGGATAAACGACGGCTCGACGCGCGGACGGCCAATCCCTTCGATTTTACTGCCTACCGGGCTGCGCAGGGTGGGATCGCGCTGCTGCCAGTAATCGAGAAACACCGAGTTCTGCGGATCGACCACCATCAGGCGGGTATCGTACCCCTGGCAGCGAATATAGCGGCCAATGGTGGCCGAGGTGCCGCCGGTCCCGGCGCTCATCACGATATGGGCCGGCACCGGGTGGGGCTCATTTTGCATCTGGCGGAAAATACTGTCGGCAATGTTGTTATTGCCGCGCCAGTCCGTGGCCCGCTCCGCGAAGGTAAACTGGTCCATATAATGACCGTTCAGCTCCCGGGCCAGCATCTCGGAAGCGGCATAAATTTCGCAGGCGCTTTCGACGAAATGGCAGCGTCCGCCGTAAAATTCGATCTGTTCGATTTTGCGTTTCGCCGTGCAGGAGGGCATGACGGCGATAAACGGCAGGCCGAGCAGGCGGGCAAAATAGGCCTCAGAGACGGCGGTTGAGCCGGAGGACGATTCGATGATAGTGGTGCCTTCATTGATCCAGCCGTTACACAGCCCATACAGGAACAGCGAGCGCGCCAGACGGTGCTTCAGGCTGCCGGTCGGGTGGGTGCTTTCGTCTTTCAGATAGAGCTGGATCCCGGCAAAACCCGGGAGGGTCAGGCGAATAAGGTGTGTATCCGCCGAGCGCTGATAATCGGCGTTAATTTCACTGATGGCGTTTTTAACCCAGGTGCTATTCATCGCGGTAATCCGTTTGTCATTTTGTGCCCAGCATAGCGAAAAGCACAGAAAAAATTGTTGCTATCTGGCCTTTAAAATAGAATGTAAGGAGAAAAATTTTCTCTGCGAGGGTGGGTATGCTAGATAAAATTGACCGTAAGCTGCTGTCCTTACTGCAAAGCGACTGCACCCTCTCTTTGCAGGCGCTGGCGGATGCCGTTAATCTGACCACCACGCCCTGCTGGAAACGCCTTAAGCGACTCGAAGATGAAGGCATCCTGCTGGGACGCGTGGCGCTGCTCGATCCCGAAAAACTGGGGCTTGGATTGACCGCCTTTGTTCTGATAAAAACGCAGCACCACAGCAGCGACTGGTACTGTGGGTTCGTCAGCGTGGTATCGGAAATGCCGGAAGTGCTGGGCTTCTGGCGCATGGCGGGCGAATACGACTACCTGATGCGCGTTCAGGTGGCGGACATGAAGCGCTATGATGATTTTTACAAACGGCTGGTCAACAGCGTGCCAGGTCTGTCGAATGTCACCTCCAGCTTTGCGATGGAACAGATTAAATACACCACCGCCTTACCCATTGAATAACTTCCCGGCCCGGCCGGAATACGATCCTCAGGAAAAGACCGCGTGCGATTATTTGCTCAGTTAAGCTGGTACTTTCGCCGGGAGTGGCAACGCTATCTCGGTGCAGTGGCTCTGCTTATTATCATTGCCGTTCTGCAGCTCATCCCGCCGAAAGTGGTGGGCTATGTCGTGGACGGCGTTACGGAACAGCATTACACCACCGCACGGGTGATGATGTGGATCGGCACGCTGGTGCTGACGGCGGTGGTGGTCTATCTGCTGCGCTATGTCTGGCGCGTGCTGCTGTTCGGGGCTTCCTACCAGCTGGCAGTGGAGCTGCGGGAAGATTTTTACCGTCAGCTTAGCCGCCAGCATCCGGAATTTTATCTCCGCCATCGCACCGGGGACCTGATCGCCCGTGCCACCAACGATGTGGATCGCGTGGTCTTTGCCGCCGGGGAAGGGGTGCTGACCCTGGTGGATTCGCTGGTGATGGGCTGCGCGGTGCTGATCGTGATGTCCACCCAAATCAGCTGGCAGTTGACCCTGCTGGCGCTGCTGCCGATGCCGATTATGGCGCTGGCGATTAAACGCTACGGCGACCAGCTGCATGAACGCTTCAAGCTGGCGCAGGCGGCCTTCTCCTCCCTCAACGACCGTACCCAGGAGAGTTTGACCAGTATCCGGATGATCAAAGCCTTCGGCCTGGAAGATCGCCAGTCGGCGCTGTTTGCCGCCGATGCCGCCGATACCGGGGCCAAAAACCTGCGCGTCGCCCGTATCGACGCCCGCTTTGATCCCACCATTTATATCGCCATCGGCACCGCTAACCTGCTGGCCATCGGCGGCGGCAGCTGGATGGTGATTAACGGCTCGCTGACACTCGGACAGCTGACCAGCTTTGCCATGTATCTGGGGCTGATGATCTGGCCGATGCTGGCTCTGGCCTGGATGTTCAATATCGTCGAGCGCGGCAGTGCGGCCTACACCCGGATCCGCGCCATGCTCGCCGAGGCGCCGGTGGTGAATGACGGCAGCGAACCGGTGCCGCCGGGCCGCGGTGAGCTGAATGTCGCCGTCCGCGCCTTTACCTATCCGCACACGGAGAAGGTGATCCTCGAAAACGTCAGCTTCAGGCTGCAACCCGGGCAGATGCTGGGCATCTGCGGTCCAACGGGTGCCGGGAAGAGCACCATTCTGTCGCTGATCCAGCGCCACTTTGATATTGACCAGGGCGAGATCCGCTTCCACGATATTCCGCTTACCCGGCTGCAGCTGGACAGCTGGCGCAGCCGGCTGGCGGTGGTGAGTCAGACGCCGTTCCTCTTCTCCGATACCGTCGCCAACAATATTGCGCTGGGTTGCCCGCAAGCCACACGGGAAGCGATCGAGCACGTCGCCCGTCTTGCCAGCGTGCATGAAGATATCCTGCGCCTGCCCCAGGGCTATGAAACCGAAGTGGGGGAGCGCGGGGTGATGCTCTCGGGCGGCCAGAAACAGCGTATTTCTATTGCCCGTGCGCTGCTGTTGAATGCCGAAATCCTGCTCCTCGACGATGCCCTCTCCGCCGTCGATGGCCGCACTGAACACCAGATCCTGCATAACCTGCGTCAGTGGGGAGAAGGGCGCACGGTGATCATCAGCGCCCATCGTCTGTCGGCCCTGACCGAGGCGAACGAAATTCTGGTGATGCAGCACGGGCATATTGCCCAGCGCGGGCAGCATGAACAACTGGCGGACCAGCCGGGATGGTATCGCGATATGTATCGCTATCAACAACTGGAAGCGGCGCTGGATGACGTGCCGGATATGAATGAGGAGGCCGCCGATGCGTAGTTTTTCCCAGCTGTGGCCGACCCTTAAACGCCTGCTGGCGTATGGTTCGCCTTGGCGCAAACCGCTCTCGCTGGCGGTGGTGTTGCTGTGGATTGCGGCCATTGCCGAAGTGACCGGCCCGCTGCTGATCAGCTATTTCATCGACAACATGGTGGCGAAAAACTATCTCCCGCTCGGCCTGGTGGCCGGGCTGGCAGTGGCCTATATCGGCCTGCAGCTGCTGGCGGCCGGGCTGCACTACGCCCAGTCGCTGCTGTTTAACCAGGCCGCCGTCGGAGTGGTACAGCAGCTGCGTACCGACGTGATGGATGCCGCCCTGCGCCAGCCGCTGAGTGCGTTCGACACCCAGCCCGTTGGGCAGATCATCTCCCGCGTCACCAACGATACCGAAGTGATCCGCGATCTCTATGTCACGGTGGTGGCCACGGTGCTGCGCAGCGCCGCGCTGGTGGGTGCCATGCTGGTGGCGATGTTCAGCCTCGAGTGGCGAATGGCGCTGATAGCGATGGCGATCTTCCCGGCGGTAATGATTGTGATGCTTATTTACCAGCGCTACAGCACGCCGATTGTTCGCCGCGTGCGCGCCTATCTGGCGGATATCAACGACGGCTTTAACGAAGTCATCAACGGCATGAGCGTCATCCAGCAGTTCCGCCAGCAGGAGCGCTTTGGCGAGCGGATGGGCGAAGCCAGCCGCTCCCACTATATGGCCCGCATGCAGACCCTGCGGCTGGACGGTTTTCTTCTGCGTCCGCTGCTCAGCCTGTTCTCGGCGCTGGTGCTGTGCGGATTGCTGATGCAGTTTGGTTTCGCTGCAGGCGGCACCATTGAGGTCGGGGTGCTGTACGCCTTTATCAGCTATCTGGGCCGTCTTAACGAACCCCTGATTGAGCTCACCACTCAGCAGTCGATGCTGCAGCAGGCGGTGGTCGCCGGTGAACGCGTTTTTGAGCTGATGGATCGCCCGCGTCAGGCCTACGGTAATGACGATCGGGACCTGCAAAGCGGCACCATTGAGTTTGATCAGGTCTCCTTCGCCTATCGCGACGATCGGCTGGTGTTGCAGGATATCGATCTGAAGGTGCCGTCCCGGAGTTTTGTCGCGCTGGTGGGCCATACCGGCAGCGGTAAAAGTACCCTCGCCAGCCTGCTGATGGGCTACTACCCGCTTACCGAAGGGGAGATTCGTCTCGACGGTCGTCCTCTCGCGACCCTGAGCCACGCCGTGCTGCGTAAAGGGGTGGCGATGGTGCAGCAGGATCCGGTGGTGCTGGCCGATACCTTCTTCGCTAACGTCACGCTTGGGCGACCGTTCAGCGAGGAGCAGGTGTGGGAGGTGCTGGAGAAAGTGCAGCTGGCAGAACTGGCGCGCGGCCTGCACGACAACATTCACACCCGGCTGGGCGAGCAGGGGAATAACCTCTCCGTCGGGCAAAAACAGCTTCTGGCTCTGGCCCGGGTGCTGATTGATACGCCGCAGGTGCTGATCCTCGATGAGGCCACGGCCAGCATCGATTCCGGCACCGAACAGGCGATCCAGCAGGCGCTGGCCGCGGTGCGTGAACAGACCACCCTGGTGGTGATTGCCCACCGCCTGTCGACCATTGTCGAGGCGGATACCATTCTGGTGCTTCATCGCGGCCAGGCAGTTGAGCGCGGCACCCATAAGCAACTGCTTGAGGCGAAAGGGCGTTACTGGCAGATGTATCAACTGCAGCTGGTCGGTGAAGAGCTGGCCGCCAGCTCGCGGGAAGAGTCGCTCAGCGCCTGATGCACTAAAATTAAGCAAGCTGCCAGCCGCTGAATCGGTTGGTGCAAAAATGAAACGCATCATGCACTGCCATGGTGCGTTTTTTTTCGCCCTCTCTGCGCCATGCCTCATCTTTCCTCTCTTTTCAATTCTGGCACACCGCTTGCAATACCTAATCAGTTCGCGAGCCATTACCGAATTCTGACTGGAGAGATATATGAAGCTGGTTACCGTGGTCATCAAACCATTCAAGCTCGAAGACGTGCGTGAAGCACTCTCTTCAATGGGTATTCAGGGACTGACCGTCACCGAGGTGAAAGGCTTTGGGCGACAGAAAGGTCATGCGGAGCTCTACCGGGGCGCCGAATACAGCGTCAACTTCCTGCCAAAAGTGAAGATTGACGTGGCGATTGCCGACGATCAGCTGGATGACGTCATCGACGTGATCAGTAAAGCAGCCTACACCGGCAAAATTGGCGACGGCAAAATTTTCGTTGCTGAGCTGCAGCGCGTTATTCGCATTCGTACCGGCGAAGCTGACGAAGCGGCACTGTAAAACATCAGGCACACAGTGATAGGGATCGAGAAAATGAACACAACAACACTCAAAGCAGGTCTGGGGTCTCTGGCACTGCTGCCGGGGCTGGCAATGGCTGCACCGGCGGTGGCAGACAAAGCCGATAACGCTTTTATGATGATTTGCACCGCGCTGGTGCTGTTTATGACCATTCCGGGGATTGCGCTGTTTTACGGCGGCCTGATCCGCGGTAAAAACGTTCTCTCCATGCTCACCCAGGTAACGGTCACCTTCGCGCTGGTGTGCGTTCTGTGGGTGGTCTACGGCTACTCGCTGGCCTTCGGGGAGGGCAATGCCTTCTTCGGCAGCTTTAACTGGGCGATGCTGAAAAATATCGAGCTGACCGCGGTTATGGGCAGCTTCTATCAGTACATCCACGTCGCGTTCCAGGGCTCGTTCGCCTGTATCACCGTCGGCCTGATTGTCGGGGCGCTGGCGGAACGTATTCGCTTCTCCGCGGTGCTGATCTTCGTGGTGGTATGGCTGACGCTCTCCTATGTCCCGGTGGCGCATATGGTCTGGGGTGGCGGTCTGCTGGGCTCCCATGGCGCGCTGGACTTTGCCGGCGGCACCGTGGTGCACATCAACGCCGCAGTGGCGGGCCTGGTGGGCGCATACCTGATCGGCAAACGCGTCGGTTTTGGTAAAGAAGCCTTCAAACCGCACAACCTGCCAATGGTCTTTACCGGCACCGCGATCCTCTACTTCGGCTGGTTTGGCTTTAACGCCGGTTCTGCCAGTGCAGCAAACGAAATCGCGGCGCTGGCCTTCGTGAACACCGTTGTGGCCACGGCGGGCGCAATCCTCTCGTGGATCTTTGGCGAGTGGGCGGTACGCGGTAAACCTTCCCTGCTGGGTGCCTGTTCCGGTGCCATTGCCGGTCTGGTTGGCATCACCCCGGCCTGTGGTTTTGTCGGTGTTGGCGGCGCGCTGATCATCGGTATCGTGGCGGGTCTGGCGGGTCTGTGGGGCGTCACTGCGCTGAAACGTGTTCTGCGTGTGGACGATCCTTGTGATGTGTTTGGCGTGCACGGCGTGTGCGGCATCGTTGGCTGCCTCATGACCGGCTTCTTCGCTTCTACCTCACTGGGCGGTGTCGGCTACGCAGAAGGCGTAACCATGGGCCATCAGGTGCTGGTGCAGCTGGAAAGTATCGGCCTCACGGTAGTCTGGTCGGGCGTAGTGGCCTTTATCGGCTACAAACTGGCGGATATGACGGTGGGTCTGCGCGTACCGGAAGAGCAGGAGCGCGAAGGTCTGGACGTCAACAGCCACGGCGAGAATGCGTACAACGCGTGATTTGAGGATATTGCCCGGTGGCGCTACGCTTACCGGGCCTACGGATTGTGCTTTTGTAGGCCGGGTTAGGCGAAGCCGCCACCCGGCTTTTTCACATTAACCCCGGTTGCGCATCACCCCTTCCTGCACCGTAGACGCCACCAGCACCCCATCCTGGGTATAGAACTCACCGCGAACAAACCCGCGCGCGCTCGACGCCGAGGTGCTCTCCACGCTGTACAGCAGCCAGTCGTTCATATCGAACGGACGGTGGAACCACATCGAATGATCGATAGTGGCAACCTGCATCCCTTTCTCGAGGAAGCCCACGCCGTGCGGCTGCAGGGCAACCGGCAGGAAATTGAAATCGGACGCGTAACCCAGCAGATATTGATGGACACGGAAATCTTCCGGCACCGTGCCATTGGCGCGGATCCAGACCTGACGCGCCGGCTCGGCGGTATGGCCCTTCATCGGGTTATGGAACTCGACTGGGCGGATCTCCAGCGGCTTGTCGCAGAGAAACTTCTCTTTAACCTGCGGGGGCAGCAGATGCGCCAGCGCACGGGCAATGTCCGTTTCAGACTTTAATTCGTCCGGCGCCGGGGCAGGGGGCATCGTTTTCTGATGCTCATAGCCCGGCTCCGGGGCCTGGAACGACGCGGTCATATAGAAGATCGGCTTACCGTTCTGCACTGCCGCCACGCGGCGGGCGCTGAAGCTGTTGCCATCGCGCAGAACTTCCACGTCATAAACGATCGGTTTCTGGCTGTCGCCAGGGCGCAAAAAGTAGCTGTGAAAGGAGTGCACAAAGCGTTCTGCAGGTACTGTCTCTTTAGCTGCGTAGAGGGCCTGCCCTACAACCTGACCGCCGAATACCTGGCGCAAGCCCAGATCTTCGCTTTGTCCCCGAAAGAGTCCTTCTTCAATTTTTTCCAGGTTTAATAATGTCAGCAGATTGCCTAGTGCCTGACTCATAGTCGTCCTCAATTAAAACGCCGTGGCGAAAGATAGGCAGAGTATAACGCAGAATTGGAAGTGGTCCGATGGGTGCAATAATCTGAATAACAGGGAGATTCCAGGCATAAATAATTGATGTGTGCCACACTTACTCTCGTTAACCTGGTATTAACCACTCATCTGGCGGTATCGATCCCGCTGGTGCATTGATGATAAGGAGAACTCAATGAAACTCGTGCACGTGTTAAGTGGTTTAGCGGTAGCGGTTGCTCTTTCTGCCTGCGCAGATAAAAGTGCAGACATCCAGACGCCAGCGCCAAACCCAAATACTGCTGGCGTGGCGACACAGCCAACTATTCAGCAGCCTAATGTTTCTGGGACCATCTGGATCCGTCAGAAAGTGGCTCTGCCGCCAGATGCGGTATTAACCGTCACCCTGTCTGATGCTTCGCTGGCGGATTCGCCATCTAAAGTACTGGCACAGCGGGCGACCCGTACTGAAGGTAAACAGGCCCCGTTCAAATTTGAACTGCCGTTTAACCCGGCGGATGTGCAGCCTAACGCGCGGATCCTGCTGAGTGCCGCAATCACTATTAACGATCAGGTTGTGCTGATGACTGACATCGTGAAACCGGTGATCAATCAGGGTGGTACTAAAGCCGATCTGGTCCTGGTGCCTGTGCAACAGACCTCGCTGCCGTTGCAGCCTGGTGGCGGTGCGCCAACGACCGTACCTTCCACCTCGCCAACTCAGGTGAGCCCGTCTACGGCCACCCCGGCGCCTACCCAGCTTTAATGTCTCGAGCCCCTCTCGCCTGAGAGGGGCTTTTTAATACCGCCAGCGGTACTTCTGCAAATCAATCTGCCCACTGCCTGATACCTGCACCCCTTCGCTGAGCAGCGCCTGACGCTGACGCTGTAAATCGGGGCCGGTTAAGGAGATCGCACCGTGGCGGTTCACCACCCGATGCCAGGGCAGGGTGCTTCCTTCCGGCAACCGTTTAAGCACACCACCCACCTGTCGTGCTGCGCGCGGAGAACCCGCCAGTCGTGCCACTTCGCCATAGGTGGTGACGGTACCTTCGGGAATCGAGGCTACTATCTGCCAGACCCGCTGGGGAAAAGCGTCGTGTTCGTCCATTTTATGCTCCTGTGTTAAGAGCATGATAGAGATTACCCGGCAAGACAGGAAGAAAACGTGCACTCTGTAAACGCTTTGCGCAATAAAACATCACCCGGACGCGGTTAACTTGCAATTGCTATCTGGTACAGTGATAATGCGCCAGCGCGTTGGTTAACAACGCTCTCAATGGGGGCTCTGTTGGTTCTCCCGCAACGCTACTCTGTTCACCAGGTCAGGTCCGGAAGGAAGCAGCCAGGGCAGACGACGTGTGTGCCGGGATGTAGCTGGCAGGGCCCCCACCCATTTCTGCCTTCGGCAAAACTTCTCGTATCCACTCCGCATTCAGCCTTCTCAGGCCACCAGCCCAACGTCGACACTCTTATCCATAACAACAGTAAGTACATTATATATTTCTCAGCCAGCCTGTTTATTTCCTTAATTGTCATCATACTGAAATATGGTTGTCATTATTTTGTCATAATTGGCATGCAGGTTAACTGTGACATTTTTATGATATATAAGCAGGCAATATATATCTGGATAATAATGATAACTTCGTGTATTAATTTAATAAATTGATGTCAAGGATGTAGCCACCATGACCACTGCCGTGCTGAATGTAAAAATTGACGAAGCGCTGAAAGAGAAGCTTCGTCATTACGCAGAAGTGAATAATGAGAATCTTAGCGTTACCACAGAGAAACTGCTGCAAATGGCCTTTGCTGTAGCAGACGAGGCGGGAGTAACGGAAGAGGATATCGACAATCAACATACGGAAGAAGAGAACGTAGCACCTTTTACTCCTAAAGAAATCAAAGCATTAAGAAAAATTCTGAAGAAGAAAAAATGAAACAGCATCAGCAATCAACCGCCAGCAGCTACTCGGAAGCCTGCACGCTTCTGCGCTCTGGCTATGTCAAACATGTCCGCCTGGGCTGGGATGTTGGCAGTGATGAGTTCTTTCGAATTGCGTCTGACTGGTGTGATACCGGCGCGAAAATAAAGAAAGAAGGCGATAGTTTTGTTATTTCCCTGAAAGGTTTTCCTATCCCTGCTCAGCACTGACTTCCTTCCTGCTGAAAATGTCTGACTGTAACCATTACAGTCAGACATTTTTAAAAGCCTCCAGCTACGCTGTTATTTGTGCGCCCGCTCACTTTTTTCCGGTAATAGATATTGCCTTTGCAGGCGGTTATACAAGGGGGCGTTTGAATGATTGCCCGCTTTTATTCAGCGCCAGCCACAGCGGCTTGATCCGCATCAGCGCACTTTCCAGCTCCGCTGGCTCCAGCGAAAAGGGCATTCGCAGATAACGGTCAAAGGCACCAGAAAGGCCAAAGCGCGTCCCGGTTCCCAGATGAATACCAGCCGCTTCGGCGCGGGTGGCCAGCTGGGTTGCCAGCATATCCGGCAGCTCCACCCAGTAGGAGAGCCCGCCCTCCGGCATCTGGAAACGCCATTCCGGGAAGTGTTCCCGCAGTAATACCCCACAGCGATCCCGTCGCTCGCGCAGCATCTGCCGCCGGGTGGGTAAAAATGCGTCGCCATTTTCAATCAACCACAGGGTGGCCAGCTGCTCCAGCAGCGGCGAGCCGAGATCGAGCGTATCGCGGGTTTGTGCCAGCGTCGCGATGGTGCGCGCCGGGGCACGAACCCAGCCCAGACGCAGGCCTCCCCAGAAACTTTTTCCCGCCGAGCCGAGAGTAATGACATTCCCGTTCGGGCAGAAAGAGGCCAGCGGCGGCGGCGGGGGCGCATCGAACCAGAGATCAACCATGGTTTCATCCACTACCAGCGTGGTACGGGCCCGGGCGGCAATGGCGGCGATGGCCTCACGGCTGCCCGCGTCCATGCAGCGGCCGGTGGGATTGTGAAAGTCGGGCATCAGGTACGCCAGGCGCGGCGCTGTCTGGGCGAGGGTGGCGGCAAAACCGTCAATATCCCACCCGTTCTCCGGCAGCGATACGCCAACCGGCCGGCAGGAGGCCCCCTGAATGGCGGCGATAGCCAGCGGGTAGGTGGGGTGATCGACCACCACTCGATCGCCGGGTCCGGTGAACATTCGCAGCACCAGCGCCAGTCCGCTGACCGCACCGTTAACCACCATCACCTCTTCCGCCCGGGTAGGTAGACCCCGGACCGTATAGCGCGCAGCGATGGCCTCGCGTAGCGCCAGCAACCCCAGCTGGTCATAGCCGGTTTGCGTCAGATGCGGCGTCATGGCGGTCAGGGCGTGGGTATAGGCCTGATGAATCTCTGGCCCGGCACCCAGGGCGGCGGTAGAGAGATCCAACGCCGCACTGGCGTTGGCGCGGGTGGGGGGCGTGCGGCTGTCGGGCAGGATTACTCGCGACCCGCTGCCATGGCGGCTTTCGAGGTAGCCTTCATCACGCAGATGCGCAAGGGCGCTGCTGACGGTGGTACGGCTCACCTCCAGGGTTAAGGCCAGTTCGCGCTCGCCCGGCAGGCGTGTATCCAGCGCCAGCCTGCCGTCGAGGATCAGCAGGCGTAGCGCATCGGCAAGCTGACGCCACAGCGGGGTACGGGAGGTCTCCTGCTGCCAGTGGCCCAACAGGCGAACTAATGACTGGCTTCCAAATCGACGCGATGACATAAGCAGTCCACTTTTTCAAAACTGGACATTAATCATAGTGCCATTTCAGGTGATGATGAAAGCATAGCTAACCGGAGAAAGATCATGTTACGTCGATTACTTCAGCTTTACGTCGGATTAAGCCTGTATGGGCTGTCAACGGCGATGTTTATACGATCGGATTTGGGCGCCGATCCGTGGAATGTCTTCCATATTGGAGTGGCAAAACTGCTGGAAATGGATATTGGCACCGTCATCATTCTCACCGGTGTGCTGGTGCTGCTGCTGTGGATCCCGCTGCGACTGCGCCCGGGTCTCGGCACCATCAGTAACGTGATTGTCATTGGCCTGGCTGCCGATGTCGCGCTGACGTTTATCCCGGCTATCGACTCCCTGGTGGCACGCAGCCTGTTGCTGATCAGCGCGGTGATCGTCAATGCGCTGGCGACCGGGATGTACATCGGGGCCGGGTTTGGTGCCGGGCCGCGCGACGGCCTGATGACCGGGATCAATGCCCGTACCGGCTGGTCAGTTCGCAGCGTGCGTACGGCGATTGAGGTTTCAGTCCTGCTGTTTGGTTGGGTGCTGGGAGGCACATTTGGCGTGGGGACCGTGCTGTATGCCTTAAGCATCGGCCCGCTGATCCAGATCTGTCTGCCGTGGTTTCGTCAAAAGCCGCGCATTATAACCCCGCAGCCTGAGCGCGTTGTCTGATTTTGCGAAGCGCTCACATGCTTTACACAGTGGGTTATGACAGAATACGCGCATCAGCCACTGCAACGCGACGCGCATGAAAGCCATAACCCTTTACGATGTTGCCCGCCTGGCGGGCGTTTCCTATCAAACCGTCTCGCGGGTCATCAATGACGCGGCGCACGTGTCCACCCGCACCCGGGAAAAAGTGCTGCAGGCGATGGCCGAGCTGCACTATGTTCCCAACCGCGGAGCCCAGCAGCTGGCCGGCAAACGTACCCGCACCCTGGGACTGATCACCACCGATCTGGCCCTGCATGCCCCCTCGCAGATTGCCTCTGCGGTCAAGACCCGCGCAGGTGAGTGCGGAGCAAGCGTGTTGATCTCAATGGTCGAACATCCACAGCAGTGTCTGGCGGCGGTACAGGAGCTGCTCGCCCAGCGCGTGGAAGGATTGCTGGTCAACGTGCCGCTGGAGGACGAGCAGGCCGAAAGCCTGCAGGCACAGGCCGCTCCGGTGCCGGTGTTATTTCTTGATGTCTCGCCTGGCGCCCGGGTGCACAGCCTGGTGTTTGATGCCGAACAGGGGGCAGCCCTCGGTGCGCAGCATCTGCTGGCGCTGGGCCATCAGCGAATCGCTCTGCTCGGCGGGCCGCAAAGTTCCGTTTCGGCGCGGGCCCGTCTTGCGGGCTGGTTGTCGACGCTGGCGGCGGCCGGGGTAGAACCCTGCGCCATCGCTCAGGGCGACTGGAGCGCCGCCTCGGGTTATGAAAAAGCCCATCAGCTGCTGGCCGGGGCTACGCTTCCGCAGGCGATCCTGGTGGCGAACGATCAGATGGCGCTCGGCGTGATGCGCGCCTGTGCCGAAAAGGGCATTGCCGTGCCGGGCCAGCTCTCGGTGGTAGGGTTTGACGATACCACCGACAGCGCCTGGTTTACCCCGCCGCTGACCACCGTTCGCCAGGCGTTTCGCGAGGCAGGGCTGCGCAGCGTGGAGTGGCTGCTGGCGCAGCAGGGCAGCGCCGGGCAGGCTCCCGCGCAAACCCGTCTCCCGGTTACCCTGGTCGAACGACACTCCACCGCCCGGGAAGGGCTCCCGCAGGGCAGTGACGATCTGGCCCAGCAGCTAAAATCTCTGGCCATACTGGCCGAACAGCTGGCGCGCCGTTAACGCTTTTGTGATCGCCATCGCTTCATGACGCTCTCCCGCTTTACCCTGTTACCCTGACAGGGCATTGTAATTAAAAATTGTGAGCGCTTCGCAAAGAGGTAATTATGTCCCATCCTGCTCCGCTGACTCTCAGCACTCTGATTACGCGTCGTGACTGGGAAAATCCCGGTGTCACCCAATGGAATCGACTCCCTGCCCATGCGCCGCTCAGCGGCTGGCGTGACGAGCAGGCCGCGCGGGAGGAGGGAGATTCCTCTTCCGTCCGGTCGCTGAACGGCGACTGGCAGTTCAGCTACTTTACTGCGCCCGAGCAGGTTCCCGATAGCTGGACGCAGGAGGACTGCGCGGATGCGGTAGTAATGCCCGTTCCCTCCAACTGGCAGATGCAGGGCTTTGATACCCCGATCTACACCAACGTCACCTATCCGATCCCGGTCAATCCGCCATTTGTTCCAGCCGAAAACCCCACCGGTTGTTACTCGCTCACATTTGATATGGATGCCAACTGGCTGCAGAGCGGGCAGACGCGGCTGGTGTTTGAGGGCGTCAACTCGGCGTTTTATCTGTGGTGCAACGGGCAGTGGGTCGGCTACTCCCAGGACAGCCGTCTGCCCGCGGAGTTTGATGTTTCCTCGTTCCTGCGCCCGGGCAGCAACCGTCTGGCGGTGATGGTGCTTCGCTGGTGCGACGGCAGCTATCTGGAAGATCAGGATATGTGGCGGATGAGCGGCATCTTCCGCGACGTCACTCTGCTGCACAAAGCTGACACCCATATTGCCGATTATCATGTTGTCACTGAGCTGAACGCCGACTATGACCGGGCCCAACTCCAGCTGGGGCTGACCCTCGGCGGAGCCGACTACGCGGACTGCGAGGTCAATGTCAATCTGTGGCGGGCAGGGGAGTGTATCGCCAGCGCCACCGGCACGCCGGGCTCGGCCATTGTCGACGAGCGCGGCCACTGGCAGGAGCGGGTGAATCTCTCCCTGAAGGTGGATCAACCCGCGCTGTGGAGCGCGGAAATCCCCGCCCTCTACCGGTTAACCCTCGTGCTGCGCGACGGGCAGGGCCAGGTGCTGGACGTTGAAGCCTGCGACGTCGGTTTCCGCCGGGTGGAAATCAGCAACGGGCTGCTGAAGCTCAACGGCAAACCGCTGCTGATCCGGGGGGCTAACCGCCATGAACATCACCCTGAGCGCGGGCAGGTGATGGACGAAGCCACCATGCGCCGCGACATCGAGCTGATGAAGCAGCACAATTTTAACGCCGTGCGCTGCTCGCACTACCCTAACCACCCGCTCTGGTATCGCCTGTGCGATCGCTACGGGCTGTACGTGGTGGATGAGGCCAACATCGAAACCCACGGCATGGTGCCGATGAGCCGTCTGGCTGACGATCCGCGCTGGCTGCCTGCCATGAGCGAGCGCGTCACACGCATGGTGCAGCGGGATCGCAATCATCCGTCGATCATTATCTGGTCTCTGGGCAATGAATCCGGTCACGGGGCGAACCACGATGCCCTTTACCGCTGGGTGAAGGCGACGGATCCTACCCGCCCGGTGCAGTATGAGGGCGGCGGAGCCAACACCGCGGCCACCGACATCGTCTGCCCGATGTATGCCCGCGTCGATCAGGATCAGCCCTTCCCGGCGGTACCGAAATGGTCCCTTAAAAAGTGGATCGGCATGCCGGATGAGACGCGTCCGCTGATCCTCTGCGAATACGCCCACGCGATGGGTAACAGTTTTGGCGGGTTCGCCAAATACTGGGAGGCCTTCCGCAAGCATCCCCGCCTGCAGGGCGGTTTCGTCTGGGACTGGGTGGATCAGGCCCTGACGAAGCATGACGATCAGGGCAACCCGTTCTGGGCCTACGGCGGCGATTTTGGCGATAAACCTAACGACCGCCAGTTCTGTCTGAACGGGCTGGTCTTCCCGGATCGCACCCCGCATCCGGCCCTGTATGAGGCGCAGCGCGCCCAGCAATTCTTCACTTTTACCCTGGTCAGCCGCTCGCCGCTGGTGGTGGAGGTGCAGAGTGATTATCTCTTCCGCGAGACCGACAACGAGCAACTGCGCTGGTCGGTGGTGCGGGAGGGGGAGGTGCTGGCCTCTGAGGTGGTGCCACTCACTATCCCGCCGCAAGGCACGCAACGACTGGAGATCCCGCTCCCGCAGTGGGCTACGGCCCCGGGCGAGCTGTGGTTGAACGTAGAGGTATTCCAGCCCGCGGCCACACCGTGGGCTGGGGAAAACCATCTTTGCGCCTGGGATCAATGGCCGCTGCCCGCCCCATTAGTCGTTGTGCCGCCGAAGGCAGCAGGCGTTGCCCCTCAGCTTACCCGCGAGGATGACGCGCTGGTGGTGACCCATCAGCAGCAGCGCTGGCAGTTTGATTGCACCAGCGGCGATCTGACCCAGTGGTGGCGGGAAGGGGAGGCAACGCTGCTCGCCCCGCTAACCGACAACTTTACCCGCGCCCCGCTGGATAACGATATCGGCATCAGCGAGGCGACCCGCATCGATCCCAATGCCTGGGTGGAGCGCTGGAAGGCGGCGGGGATGTACAGCCTGAAACCACGTCTGCTGGAGTGCACAGGCGAGCAGCTGGCGCAGGCGGTGACGATCGCTACTCTACATGCCTGGGAGCATGACAAGCAGGTGCTGTTCCTGAGCCGCAAATGCTGGCGCATCGACAGCCATGGCGTGCTGCATGGCGATGTTGAGGTGCAGGTGGCGAGCGATATGCCGGAGCCCGCGCGTATCGGGCTGAGCTGTCAGCTGGCGCAGACGCCGCAGAGCGTGATCTGGCACGGGCTCGGGCCGTATGAGAACTATCCGGACCGCAAGCTTGCTGCCCGCCAGGGACGTTGGGAGCTGCCGCTTGCGGCGCTACATACCCCCTATATTTTCCCGACCGAAAACGGCCTGCGCTGCAATACTCGGCAGCTGACGCTGGGGCAGCATCAGCTGGACGGCGACTTCCACTTTGGGGTGAGTCGTTACAGCCAGACGCAACTGCGCGAGACCTCTCATCATCATCTGTTACGGGAAGAGCCCGGCTGCTGGCTGAGCCTGGATGCGTTTCATATGGGCGTCGGGGGCGACGACTCCTGGAGCCCGAGCGTGTCGCCGGAGTTTATCCTGCAGGGGAAAAAGGTGCGTTACACCTTTAGCTGGCAACAGAACTAAACTTAATCGCTGATGCGGTCACACCAGGTGGCCGCACGTTCACTTCGGAGGTTTATCTGATGAAGTATGTCGATGGTTTTGTGGTTGCCGTTCCCGCGAATAATAAGGAGGCTTATCGCGAGATGGCAGCAAAAGCCGCGCCGTTGTTCAAAGAGTTTGGCGCGCTTCGCATCGTGGAATGTTGGGCAGATGATGTACCCGACGGCAAATTAACGGACTTCCGCCTGGCGGTGAAGGCGGAAGAGAACGAAGAAGTGGTCTTCAGCTGGATCGAATATCCTTCCAAAGCGGTTCGCGACGAGGCGAATCAGAAGATGATGAACGATCCCAGGATGAAGGAATTTGGCGAATCCATGCCGTTCGACGGTAAACGGATGATTTATGGCGGTTTCTCGCCGCTTCTGGACGAGTAAGCCTGGTGCCCGGCGGCACTCACCGCCGGGCACTATGCGTGTGATTCCGGGTCGAGATTATTTTCCGCCCACTGAATAAAGGCCTCTTTCGGCAGCGCTTTACTGTAAAACCAGCCCTGACCGTACTGCACCCCGTGGCAGCGCAACCATGTCAGCTGGCCTTCGGTTTCAATCCCTTCCGCCACCATCGCCAGATTGAGCGATCGGGCCATCTCAATGATATGCGGCGTCACGTTTTTGTACTCCAGCGCGTCGACGAATGACTTATCGATTTTCAGGGTGTCGACGTCCAGATCCTGCAGATAGCTGAGGCTGGAGTAGCCGGTGCCGAAATCGTCAATATAGACAGAGTGCCCTGCGCGCCGGAAGCCGGCAATGGCGGGAGCACTGACGGTGGGATCGGCAAATCCACGCTCGGTAAGCTCCAGTGCGATCTGCGAGGGCGGGATCTGCCACTGATTCAGAAGACGGCTCAGCAGCGGAGGCACCGTCCCCGAGATCAAATCCGCTGGGGCAAGGTTAATCGAAATATGCTGGTCCGGATGCTGACGTAGCCACTCGCCCATCTCCTCAAACACTTTTTCGATAATCAGCGTGGTCAACTGATTC
Organism: Leclercia tamurae; assembly: GCF_025566055.1. GTDB lineage: Bacteria > Pseudomonadota > Gammaproteobacteria > Enterobacterales > Enterobacteriaceae > Enterobacter > Enterobacter tamurae. The sequence goes on along the minus strand of NZ_JAMHKS010000072.1, from coordinate 123,787 downwards.
ATCAGGCCAGTCTGCTCCGCCAGGGAGACGAAAATATCGGGAGAGAGATAGCTGCCGTCCGGCTGCGGCCAGCGGGCGAGCGCTTCCGCCCCGGTCAGCTTGCCGCTGTTGAGTGCGACAATCGGCTGGAAATGAACCTGGAACTCTCTGGCACTGATGGCGTCCAGCAGGCGATGCCGGGGAGATTGCAGGCGGCGTAACACACGCAGTACAAACCAGGCCGTCAGCAAACTGATCAACACGCCAAAAGGCAGCCAGAAATAGAGCTGGTGGTGCCAGCTCTCTTTTAGCGGCTTCAGGGAAGCCCACGCCACGATGGCAAACCCCAGGTCGGGGACGTTGTGCACGTTATACATCGCGCCGTTATGTTGAAAATGGGTGCTGCTATCCCGCTGCATCTGGTTGAAGACCTGCATATCCAGACTGTTACTGCTGGCGAAAACGAGATTGCGGCGGATCCCCACCAGGGCTACGTCGATCGGCCAGGAGCCAAAGGGGATCACGTCGATCAGCGAGGCCGGGTCGATCATCACGATATAATGGCCGGTGCCCAGGGCGGCCATATAGCGATCAAGATTCAGATCGTTATGCGAGGTAACCCAGGCCCGATAGCCATCGGGCGTGATCCGCAATGCCGGCGGAAAGGGGGGAGTGTGACTCTCCTGTTCCAGCGAAGAGCAGCGCGGCTTGAGATCGTCCACGTAGATCACCTCCTGGATATAGCGCCAGGAGAAAGAGGCGCGGCGCATTACCAGCGCATGTTCGCGACTACAGGGGATACCTTTGAAGGACTGCATTTCGGTGAGAGCGGATTTGGCCTGGGTAATCACTCTGTCGGTACGGATCTGGACCCGCGCTGAGTAGTCGTTCAGATCCTCAACAAACTTATCTTCCGCATTACGGTGCGCCAGCCAGACGCTCAGGCAGACAGGAACAAGCACTGCAATAACCAGTACGCAAGTCACCACACTTACCAGGTGTCGGGTTGTCATGCTCCTGTTTCCTTTTTATTACGCCGGGCGTGGGGCGCACAAGTCGATGACATTAAAACGGAAAGCCACGCTGAAGTGTAGAACTATTTTAGATGAGTTTACGGGCCGCTTATCCGCCGTGGGTTGTTTTTCCACCGCCACTCGGATATGCTAATTGTTATGTTATAACAATTCATTTCAGGAAGGTTAAATATGCAGGTTCTCAATTCATTGCGCAGCGCCAAAAAACGACATGCGGATTGCCAGATCGTCAAACGTAAGGGACGGCTGTATGTGATATGCAAATCCAATCCGCGGTTCAAGGCGGTGCAGGGTCGTAAGAAGAAACGTTAGGCGAGAACAAGAGGCTTGCCGCTAACAGCGAGGCTGTCGGCGGCAGGTCAGAGCAGGCTTCAGGCAGCCGTGCGGGCCAGGGTGAAGACGTCGTAGAAAGAGAGCTCGCCTTTGGTGGCGATCATTTTTTGCAGCTTCTCTTTTTGCTGGGATTCAACCTGGGGTGAGTGCAGGATGCTGTCGATCAGCTGGTTAGGCACATAGCGCGTGTTGTACCACTCACCGTTGTAGCAGACGCGAAAATCGAGCACATCAATATCTTCATAGCGGTAACGCGGATTAACGTCAAAGAAGAAGAAGGCGTTAAAGACGACGAACAATACCACCAGTAGCCAGACGGAACCGATCAGCGTGTCCGACTGCAGCATCACCACCAGCGTAGCCAGCCATGCGGCGTACATGGCGACAAACAGGCCCGGATGTTTGCGAATAAAGCTGATGCTAAAGCGCGGTCTGTTGTCACGCTTTTCGCGAACATTGAGGTCATCAATGGTTTCGGTAAGCAGGCGTTGTATCTCGGTCATCTTCTGCCCTTTCTAAATCAACTCAAAACGGGGGGATCCGTGTATTTTAAGTGACCACAATGTTTGTGGAAAGTAACAGTTACGCTAAGAAAAAACATAACAGTTGCCAGAAAAGGGCGGGGCAGATGAGGCGGTCAAACTGTTCAGTACCACACAGCGTTTCCGCTGGGTGTCACCCAATCAGCGTACAAATTTCCACACAGCGGTCGGGATTTTATCGTACAGCTTATTCATCGTGAGTTCAGCCAGACGATGATCGGCTGCAGAATAGAATACCGCTAACTCATTATCAGAAAGCTCGTATTTATTTTTCTCAATCACACGTTCAAGAGTGTCAATTGACTGACAGCGTCGCAAACGCATCAAATAATCTGTCTTGGTTAATGGTTTATCAGACATAAATTCACCTAATTGTTTGTAATAATTTTAACCGGAGAAGCTAACGGGTTAGCCCTACTTGCAGTGACAAAACAACGAAAAAGCCGATTGCCTGATTTACGCCATTTTTGCAAATCCTGCGCGTTAATGCCGTAGCTGCTGAATAACATAAAAGTGTCATCCAGGTATTCGTCAATTTGCTCAATCAACTTATTATCTTCGTTATACTTAATTTTATAATTAAGGGCGAAGGCTGCTATATGCTCAATCAACTCGTTTAACTGCAAATTAATGGCAGAAGTAGGGTCATTGACCCAGCCATGGTTGCTCTCATCGAGATTGGTCAGGCAGTCATGGTACAGGGATTCACAAAGGAATTTCAACTGTGCAATATCTTGCCTTTTGGGCGAGTATTCGTCCATAGCGCATCCCCTTTTTGAGTGATTTTTTACTCACCGAACATCGTTGTCGGGAAGGGTACAACTGACTTAGCGTCAACGACTACTGTATGCGTCTTACCGTTAACTATAATCTACTCTGATTAGGATTTCACCGCGCTATTACGAAAAATTACAATTACGCCACAGGTTAAAGGGTCTGGCGGTCACTATGTTATATATTGTTTTATCCAGAGGACGATCCTTTCTTATCATCCGTCTCGATTTTACGCCCATTTCAAAAAAAACAATCAGGCGTCATCACAAACAAAAAACACCAGGAATACTCTTAATAACTCAGAAGCAACGCATGAATTTAAGAATTTATGTAAGAGGAATGGGTTAAATATGAGAAGTTGTTTAACGCTGACATAAAATATATAAACCGCCCATAAGCGTATTTTATGATTTTCAATTGCCAAAAAAAAGGCCGCATTAGCGGCCTTTTTAACGGTTAACAACAGTTTCCGGTGGTCTTACACCGAATGTTTGTGTTCGATATCTTCGTTTTTACGGCTGAAACGACGACGTACCACCACAAAGAATACCGGAACAAAGAAGATAGCCAGTACGGTTGCGGTGACCATCCCGCCCATTACGCCAGTACCTACGGCGTTCTGAGAACCGGAGCCAGCACCCGTGCTGATGACCAGTGGCATAACGCCAAGGATAAAGGCCAGGGAGGTCATCAGAATCGGACGCAGACGCATACGGACCGCGTCCAGCGTGGCTTCGATAAGCCCTTTGCCCTCTTTATCCATCAGATCTTTGGCGAATTCTACGATAAGTATCGCGTTCTTCGCCGACAAGCCAATGGTTGTGAGCAGGCCCACCTGGAAGTAAACGTCATTACCCAGACCGCGGAATGTGGCCGCCAGCAGGGCGCCAATGACCCCCAGTGGCACAACCAGCATAACCGAGAACGGAATCGACCAGCTCTCATACAGCGCCGCCAGACACAGGAATACCACGATCAGGGAGATGGCATACAGGGCAGGGGCCTGGTTGCCGGACAGACGTTCCTGATAGGACATCCCCGTCCAGTCATAACCGATGCCTGCTGGTAGTTTTTGCGCCAGCTCTTCCATCAGGTTCATGGCCTCACCGGTACTTCTACCCGGGCCAGCCTGACCAAGGATTTCCATGGATGGCAGACCGTTGTAACGTTCCAGACGCGGCGAGCCATATTCCCAGCGTGAGGTAGAGAAGGCGGCGAATGGCACCATCTGACCGTTACTGCCGCGAACGTACCAGTTGTTGATATCGCTCGGCAACATACGGTACTGCGCTTCAGACATCACGTACACCTTCTTCACACGACCGCGATCGATGAAGTCGTTGACGTAGCTACCGCCCCAGGCCGCGCCCAGTGTGGTATTGATATCACTGATAGAAACGCCCAGCGCCTGTGCTTTCTCCTGATCGATATCCACTTTGAACTGCGGGGTATCTTCCAGGCCGTTAGGACGCACGCCCACCAGCAGATCGGGATGCTTGGCGACTTCACCAAACAGCTGGTTACGCGCCTGAGTCAGTTTTTCGTGGCCCAGACCGCCCTGATCGATAAGCTGGAAGTCAAAGCCGGTTGCCGTACCCAGCTCAACGATCGCTGGCAGGTTAAAGGCAAAGACCATCGCATCTTTAATCTGCGAGAAGGTACCCATCGCACGGCCAGTAATGGCTTCAACCTTGTTCTCCTCACCCGGACGGTCAGCCCAGTCTTTCAGCGAAACGAAGGCAATACCGGTGTTCTGGCCACGACCCGCAAAGCCGAAGCCGTTAACCGCAAACACCGATTCAACGTTGGCTTTCTCTTTGGTGAGGTAGTAATCCGTCACCTCATCCAGCACTTTCTGGGTACGTTCCTGGGATGCACCTGCTGGCAACTGGGCCATGGTCAGGAATACGCCCTGGTCTTCGTCCGGCAGGAAGGAGCTTGGCAGACGAATGAACAGGTACGCCATACCGACCACGATGATGATATAGAGCAGCAGATAACGACCGGTGCTGCGCAGGATGTTGCCCACGCTGTCGGTGTAGTGGTGCGTGCTCTTATCAAACATGCGGTTAAACCAGCCGAAGAACCCTTTGTGCTCGCCGTGGCCGCCTTTCTGAACCGGTTTCAGCATGGTGGCACACAGGGCCGGAGTCAGGATCAGTGCGACCAGTACTGACAGAGCCATCGCCGACACGATGGTGATGGAGAACTGACGATAAATCGCACCGGTTGAGCCACCGAAGAAGGCCATCGGAATAAATACCGCCGACAGTACCATCGCGATACCGACCAGCGCGCCCTGGATCTGACCCATCGATTTACGGGTGGCTTCCTTCGGCGGTAGTCCCTCTTCGGACATAACACGCTCGACGTTTTCCACCACCACGATGGCGTCATCCACGAGCAGGCCTATCGCCAGTACCATCCCGAACATCGTCAGGGTGTTTATCGAATAGCCAAAGATCGACAGTATCGCAAAAGTACCCAACAGGACGACCGGAACGGCGATGGTAGGGATCAACGTCGCACGGAAGTTTTGCAGGAACAGATACATTACGATGAAGACCAGGATGATCGCTTCGACCAGGGTTTTCACTACTTCGTGAATCGAGATCTTAACGAACGGCGTGGTGTCATACGGGTAAACGATTTTCAGGCCTGACGGGAAGAAAGGTTCCATTTTCTTCAGTTCAGCACGGATCGCGGTAGCGGTATCCAGGGCGTTCGCGCCGGTCGCCAGTTTGATCCCCAGACCGGATGCCGGCTGGCCATTAAACTTGGCGATAACGTCGTAGTTTTCACCGCCCAGCTCTACCTTCGCCACGTCACGCAGGCGAACCTGGGAACCGTCCGGATTCACCTTCAGCAGAATTTTACTGAATTCATCAGCCGAGGTCAGACGGGTCTGCGCGATGATCGAGGCGTTGAGCTGCTGGCCTTTAACCGGTGGCGTACCGCCTAACTGACCGGCTGCCACTTGGGCGTTCTGCGCTTTAATCGCAGTGATCACGTCCACTGGCGTCAGCTGGAAGTTGTTCAGTTTGTTCGGGTCCATCCAGATACGCATCGCGTACTGGGAACCGAACAGCTGCACATCACCCACGCCAGAAGTACGGCTGATAGCGTCCTTCATGTTGGCACCTACGTAGTCGGAAATATCCTCCTGCGTCATGGTGCCGTTGGTGTTGATAACGCCGACAACCATCAGGAAGCTACTGGAGGATTTCTCCACGCTCACACCCTGCTGTTGAACTTCTTGCGGCAGTAACGGCATCGCCAGCTGCAGTTTGTTCTGCACCTGAACCTGAGCGATGTCCGCATCCGTACCGGATTCGAAGGTCAGCGTGATCTGCACCGTGCCGGTGGAGTCACTGTTGGAGGACATGTACATCAGGTTATCGATACCGTTCATGTTCTGTTCGATAACCTGGGTTACGGTGTCCTGCACCGTTTTGGCATCAGCCCCTGGGTAGGTTGCGGCGATTGAAATTGCTGGCGGCGCAATGGTTGGATATTGCGCGACTGGCAGCTTCAGGATCGCAAGTCCCCCGGCTAGCATGATGATGATGGCGATCACCCACGCGAAAATGGGGCGATCGATAAAGAAATTAGGCATGTCTTAACGGCTCCTGTTTAAGTTAAGACTTAGGTTGTTCTGACTGGCCGCCTGCGGAGGCTTGTTGTTGATTGTCAGACGTGACCTCTTGCGCTTTAACCTGGGCGCCCGGGCGAACTTTTTGTAAACCGGTAATGATGACACGATCGCCATCTTTCAGACCGTCGGTGACCAGCCATTTGTCGCCAATCGCCTGGGTTGCCGTGATCTGACGGACTTCGACTTTGTCTTCAGCGCCAATGACCATTGCACTGGCATCGCCGCGCGGCGTACGGGTCACACCCTGCTGTGGAACCAGCAGTGCGGTTGGGTTAGTCCCCTCTTCCAGGCTTGCACGAACGAACATACCCGGTAACAGCGTATGGTTCGGGTTCGGGAAGATGGCGCGCAGGGTGATAGAACCGGTGGTCTGATCGACCGTTACGTCAGAAAACTCGAGGCTGCCAGCCTGTGGGAACTTGATACCGTCGCTGGTGACCAGCTCCACTTTCGCTTTGCCGTTTTCCTGCTTCAGGGTGCCGTTTTCGAGCTCCTGTTTCAGACGCAGGAAATCATTGCTCGACTGGGTGACATCGACATAGATCGGGTCAAGCTGCTGCACGGTAGCCAGCGCGTTGGTCTGGCCACTCTGCACCAGAGCACCTTCGGTCACTGACGATTTACCAATGCGACCGCTGATGGGGGAGGTCACTTTGGTATAGGCCAGGTTAATACGTGCAGTTTCAACCGCGGCTTTCGCAGCAGTAACCGCAGCGTTAGCCTGCTGGGCATCGGCCTGGGCGCTATCGAATTCCTGTTGGCTGATGTACTGGGTGCCAATCAGTTTCTGATAACGGCTGACGGTCAGCTGAGCAATTTTTGCCGCAGCCTGGGCTTTCGCCAGATCGCCTTTTGCACTTTCGTAATTAGCCTGATAGGTAGCGGGATCAATCTGATACAGCGAGTCTCCGGCTTTAACATCGCCGCCTTCCGTAAAATTACGTTTCAGGATGATGCCACTCACCTGTGGACGCACTTCAGCAATGCGGTAAGCGCTGGTTCGGCCGGGTAGTTCTGTTTTTATCTGGAGAGGTTCGGATTTGAGCGTCACGACGCCAACTTCTGGCACCTGCTGAGCCCCTTGTTGAGCCTGTTTTTCGTCACATCCTGTAAGCGCTAAGCTGCCTGAGAGCATCAGAACGATCGCCAGAGGCGTTAACCCTCTGTTTTTGTTCATATGTAAACCTCGAGTTTCCGATTTCAAATTGATCAATGGATCACGCGTCCACAAACCCATTGCTGCGTTTATATTATCGTCGTGCTATGGTACATACATTCATAAATGTATGTAAATCTGACTCCTGTAAATTCACCTGGGTATGGCACGAAAAACCAAACAACAAGCACTTGCGACACGCCAGCACATCCTTGATGTTGCTTTGCGCTTGTTTTCGCAACAAGGGGTCTCTTCCACGTCGCTGGCACAGATTGCTCAGGCGGCTGGGGTAACCCGTGGAGCGATTTACTGGCATTTCAAAAATAAGTCAGATTTATTTGGTGAAATTTGGGAGCTTTCAGAATCCAATATTGGGGATCTCGAGACTGAGTATCGGGCAAAATTCCCTGACGATCCACTCTCAGTTTTAAGAGAGATTCTGGTCTATATCCTTGAGGCGACGGTTATTGAAGAGCGTCGTCGCCTGATGATGGAGATCATCTTCCACAAATGCGAGTTTGTCGGGGAGATGGCGGTAGTGCAACAGGCGCAGCGCAGTCTGTGTCTGGAGAGTTACGATCGTATCGAACAGACCCTGGTGCACTGTATTAAAGCCAGCATGTTACCGGCCAATCTATTAACCCGTCGCGCCGCTATTCTGATGCGCAGTTATATTTCCGGCATTATGGAAAACTGGCTTTTTGCCCCCCAGTCTTTTGATCTGCAACGTGAAGCCCGTGATTACGTGGCGATCCTGCTGGAGATGTACCAGTTCTGCCCAACCCTGCGTGGGCAGCCAGAGCCGCTCCCGGCCTGACCCCAGGAATTGTCCGGGAGCCACCTGTTGACGCTATATTGCGCCCGATTGCCGTGATATTCTTCACGCCGGTCTTCCTGGTCATTCATCATACGAATCACACATAACTATGTTGCACTACACACGCAAACAGCATCCCATTTTTGCCTTTATTCTGGTTTTCTTTCTCTCGTTGATGGCTTCACCGGCTGCGTTTGCGCGAGCCGATAATACCAGCGACATCCCCACGCGGGCAGATGTTCAGAGCCAGCTCGACGCCCTGAGCAAACAGAAAGAGCTTACGCCGCAGGACAAGCTGGTCCAGCAGGATCTGACGGAAACCCTTGAGACGGTCGACAAGCTCGAGCGGATCAAAGCCGAAACCACGCAGTTACGCCAGAAGGTGGCGCAGGCGCCGGAAGCGATGCGCAAGGCGACCGAGAGCCTCAATGCGCTGGGGGATGTCGACAATGATGCGGAGACCCGCAAAACGCTGGCGACCTTGTCCCTGCGTCAGCTGGAACTGCGCGTGGCGCAGCTGCTCGACGATTTACAAACCGCGCAAAGCGATCTGGCCACCTACAACAGCCAACTGGTGTCCCTGCAAACCCAGCCGGAGCGCGTGCAGAATGCGATGTACACTGCGTCGCAACAGCTGCAGCAGATCCGCAATCGCCTGAACGGGACCTCCGCGGGCGAAGCGGCATTACGCCCGACCCAACAAACGCTACTCCTGGCCCAGCAGCAGCTGCTCAATGCGCAGATCGAACAGCAGCGTAAGAGTCTGGAAGGTAACACCGTCCTGCAGGATACCCTGCAAAAGCAGCGCGACTATGTCACCGCCAACATCAACCGTCTGGAGCATCAACTCCAGCTGTTGCAGGAGGCGGTCAACAGCAAGCGCCTGACCCTGACGGAGAAAACCGCCCAGGAGGCCGTCAACCCGGACGAAACCGCGCGTATTCAGGAAAACCCGCTGGTGAAGCAGGAGCTGGATGCCAACCATCAGCTCAGCCAGCGTTTGATCACCGCGACTGAAAACGGCAACTCGCTGGTTCAGCAGAACATCAAAGTTAAAAACTGGCTGGATCGCGCCCTGCAGTCTGAACGCAACATCAAAGAGCAGATCGCCGTTCTGAAAGGCAGCCTGCTGCTGTCGCGTATCCTGTATCAGCAGCAGCAAACCTTGCCCTCCGCCGATGAGCTGGAGGACATGACCAACCGCATTGCGGATCTGCGTCTTGAACAGTTTGAGGTCAACCAGCAGCGCGACGCTCTGTTCCAGAGCGATGCCTTCGTTGCCAAAGTGGAAGAGGGGCACAGCAGCGACGTCAATGATGAAGTCCACGACGCGCTGTTGCAGGTGGTGGATATGCGCCGCGAGCTGCTCGATCAGCTGAACAAGCAGCTGGGCAATCAGCTGATGATGGCCATTAACCTGCAGATCAACCAGCAGCAGCTGGTGAGCGTCTCCAAAAGCCTGCAGGAGATCCTCACCCAGCAGATCTTCTGGGTAAACAGCAACAAACCGATGGACTGGGACTGGATCAAATCCTTCCCGGGCATGCTGAAAGACCAGATTAAAGGGATGAACATCACCGTTAACTGGGAAAAAGCCGGTCCGGCGGTGGCCTTTGCCTTCCTGGCGGGTCTGCCGCTGTTGCTGATTGCCGGGTTAATTCGCTGGCGCCTCGGCTGGCTGAAAAAATACCAGGCGAAGCTGGCGAGTGAAGTGGGGCAGCTGCGTAATGACAGCCAGCTTCACACTCCGAAAGCGATTCTTATCGATCTGATCCGCGCTCTGCCGGTCTGCCTGTTAATTCTGGCGGCGGGACTGATCCTGCTCACCATGCAGCTCAATATCAGCGATCTACTGTGGGCCTTCAGTAAAAAACTGGCGCTGTTCTGGCTGGTGTTTGGCCTGTGCTGGAAAGTGCTGGAAAAAGACGGCGTGGCGGTGAGTCATTTCAATATGCCTGCCCAGCTCACCAGCCACTGGCGACGCCAGATCGTGCGGGTGAGCCTGGCGCTGTTGCCGCTGCACTTCTGGTCGGTGGTGGCGGAACTCTCTCCGCTGCACCTGATGGACGATGTGCTGGGGCAGTTCGTCATTCTGCTTAACCTGCTGCTGATCGCCGTCCTGATGTGGCCGATGTGCCGCGACAGCTGGCGGGATAAAGAGTCCCATGCCATCCGTCTGGCGACGGTTACCGTGCTGTCCATTATCCCGCTGGCGCTGATGGTGCTGACGGCGACCGGCTACTTCTATACCACCCTGCGTCTGTCAGGCCGCTGGATTGAAACCGTCTATCTGGTGATCTTCTGGAATCTGCTGTACCAGACCGTCCTACGTGGTCTGAGCGTTGCCGCCCGTCGCATCGCCTATCGCCGCGCCCTGGCCCGTCGGCAGAATATGGTGAAAGAGGGGGCCGAAGGCGCAGAGCCGCAGGAGGAGCCGACCATCGCCCTGGAGCAGGTGAACCAGCAGACGCTGCGTATCACCATGCTGGTGATGATCGCCCTGTTCGGCGTGATGTTCTGGGCTATCTGGTCTGATCTCATCACCGTCTTCGCCTATCTCGACAGCATTACCCTGTGGCACTACAACGGCACCGAAGCGGGGGCCGCAGTGGTGAAAAACGTCACCATGGGCAGCCTGCTGTTTGCGCTGGTCTCGTCGATGGTAGCCTGGGCTTTAATCCGTAACCTGCCGGGTCTGCTGGAGGTGCTGGTGCTTTCGCGCCTGAAGATGCGCCAGGGGGCCTCTTATGCCATCACCACTATTCTCAACTATGTGATTCTGGTGGCGGGGGCGATGACCGTCTTCGGTTCGCTCGGGGTCTCGTGGGACAAACTGCAGTGGCTGGCGGCGGCGCTGTCGGTCGGCCTTGGTTTTGGTTTGCAGGAGATCTTCGGTAACTTCGTCTCGGGTCTGATTATCCTGTTCGAACGTCCGGTGCGCATTGGCGATACCGTGACGATCGGCACCTTCTCGGGGACGGTCAGCAAGATCCGTATCCGTGCGACCACCATCACCGACTTCGATCGGAAAGAGGTGATCATCCCGAACAAAGCCTTCGTGACCGAGCGGTTGATCAACTGGTCGCTCTCCGACACCATCACCCGCGTGGTGATCCGTCTGGGCGTGGCCTACGGTTCGGATCTGGATAAAGTGAAAAAAATCCTGCTGCAGGCGGCGATGGAACATCCGAAAGTGATGCACGATCCGGAACCGGCGGTGTTCTTCACCACCTTTGGCCCGAGCACGCTGGATCACGAGCTGCGTCTCTACGTGCGTGAACTGCGCGACCGCAGCTACACCGTGGATGAGCTGAACCGTACCCTCGAACGTCTGTGCCGCGAGAACAATATCAACATCGCGTTCAACCAGCTTGAAGTGCATCTGCGCAATGAGAAGGGCGACGAGCATACGGAAGTAAAACGTGAAGTGAAGGGTGACGATCCGACGCCAGCGTAACTTTACCCCTCATGCTAACCCTCTCCTTTCCGGGGAGAGGGTATTTTCCCCTCAAAATCCCGCCTCACAATCTCCAGCGCTTTCAGCACCGTCTCGGCGGGAATATCATGATTTTCCAGCAGCATAATCAGATCCACGGCCAGCTTTATTTCATCGGGGGCGTTTTCCAGTGACACACACTACTCCTGTTAACGGGTCAGACGCGCAATCACGCGCTCAATATCATCCAGTGCCTTACGACAGCGTTCAAGCCGCCCCTCCAGCGCGGTAATTTCTCGCATCAGCATCTGCTGCTCTTCCAGCGTTTCTGTCTGCTTCAGCCGGGTCTCGCGTTCAGACTTCATCTCACATAGCCGCCGTTCAAACTCCTGATGCTCAAGGCGCTTGCGCTGCCATTTAGTTGCCCCGGCAGAAGGGCTGTCCCAGACCCGTAAAGGCCAGGCGGCGATCTCCCGGTGCAGGGCGGCGATCTGCTCCGCCAGATGGGTGGCCAGCCAGGTCACCTGCTCCGTTTGTGCCTTCTCCACCGCACGACCCAGCTCATCCAGATTGCGCTGGGCTTCATCCAGGTAATCTTTAATCAGCGTGCTGCGGGTGCGGAACAGCTGCCGGTCAAAACGCGGCTTCAGGGTAGCGTGCTGCATCAGAGGCGCGGCCTGGTTTCGCAGGGCCGTCAGCTGATTTTGCAGCGTCTGTAAAAGCAAGGCTGTTTTCAATCCGCTCTCCAGTGGTACAGTAGCCGTTCAGTTTGATAACGATTCGCATTATGCAGCGTACTATTTTACTCATCATTGGCTGGCTTGCGGTAGTGCTCGGCACGCTGGGCGTCGTTTTGCCCCTTCTGCCAACCACGCCTTTTATATTGCTGGCGGCCTGGTGCTTCGCCCGCTCCTCGCCGCGTTTTCACCACTGGCTCCTCTATCGCTCGTGGTTTGGCGGCTATCTGCGCCACTGGCAACAGCACCGCGCCATGCCGCCCGGGGCGAAGCCGCGGGCTATTGCCGTTATCCTTATTACCTTCGCCATCTCATTATGGCTGGTAAAGATCATGTGGGTGCGGATCCTGCTGCTGGCGATCCTGTCATGCCTGCTGATTTTCATGTGGCGGATCCCCGTGGTTGATGAAAAGCAACAAAAGCAATAATCCTTGGACTGGCTGTTGCAATTCTTGTGCGCAGCCAGTAAATTCGACCGTTTTCGAGCACGGGCAGGTCTGGTTAAAGGTTAAACAATTGTTACCTTGACCGACCCACTATCCGCTCCGTGAGTAACACCGTTTTCATCAGGCATCCATTTATGACCGCAACTGCGCAGCAGCTTGAATACCTTAAAAACAGCATCAAAAGCATCCAGGATTATCCGAAGCCTGGCATCCTTTTCCGTGATGTCACCAGCTTGCTGGAAGACCCGAAAGCGTACGCCCTCAGCATTGAACTGCTGGTAGAGCGTTACAAAAACGCCGGGATCACCAAAGTTGTAGGCACCGAAGCCCGCGGCTTCCTGTTTGGCGCCCCGGTTGCGCTGGCGATGGGCGTCGGCTTTGTGCCGGTGCGTAAGCCACGCAAACTGCCACGCGAAACCATCGCCGAGAGCTACGAGCTGGAGTACGGCACCGATCAGCTCGAGATCCACATCGATGCGATCAAGCCAGGCGATAAAGTGCTGGTGGTTGACGATCTGCTGGCAACCGGTGGCACCATTGAGGCGACTGTGAAGTTGATCCGTCGTCTGGGTGGCGAAGTGACCGATGCGGCCTTCATCATCAACCTGTTCGATCTGGGTGGCGAACAGCGCCTGGAAAAACAGGGCATCACCAGCTATTGCCTCGTGCCATTCCCGGGACATTAATCCTCCCGCCCGCAACCTCGCCCAACGGGTGAGGTTGTGTTAGCATTACCCCCCTGAATATCCACCTTCCAGCGTTGCAGAGCCTGCCCATGAGTTATCAGGTGTTAGCCCGTAAATGGCGACCCCAAACCTTTGCTGACGTTGTCGGCCAGGAACATGTGCTGACCGCCCTGGCGAACGGCTTATCGCTAGGACGTATCCATCACGCCTATCTTTTTTCCGGCACCCGTGGCGTCGGTAAAACCTCTATCGCCCGTTTACTGGCGAAAGGCCTCAACTGCGAAAGCGGGATCACCGCCACGCCGTGCGGCGTCTGCGATAACTGCCGTGAAATCGAGCAGGGGCGCTTTGTCGATCTGATTGAGATCGATGCTGCCTCACGCACCAAAGTCGAAGATACCCGCGATCTGCTGGACAACGTCCAGTACGCGCCGGCGCGTGGCCGCTTCAAGGTCTACCTGATCGATGAAGTGCACATGCTGTCACGCCACAGCTTTAACGCCCTACTGAAAACGCTGGAAGAGCCGCCTGCACACGTCAAGTTCCTGCTGGCGACCACCGATCCGCAGAAGCTGCCGGTGACCATCCTGTCCCGCTGCCTGCAGTTCCATCTGAAGGCGCTGGATGTCGGGCAGATCCGCGATCAGCTTGAACATATTCTGAATGAAGAGCAGGTCACGCATGAACCGCGTGCTCTGCAACTGTTGGCGCGTGCCGCCGACGGTAGCCTGCGCGATGCCCTCAGCCTCACCGATCAGGCGATTGCCAGCGGCGACGGTCAGTTGACCACCCTGGCGGTCAGCACCATGCTCGGCACCCTGGATGACGATCAGGCCCTGTCGCTGATTGAGGCGGTGGTCGAGGCCAACGGCGAGCGGGTGATGGAGTTAGTCAATGCCTCGGCGGCGCGCGGCATCGAGTGGGAAGCCCTGCTGATTGAGATGCTCAGCCTGCTGCACCGCATCGCGATGGTCCAGCTCTCCCCCGCGGCGCTGGGCCCGGACATGGCCGCCATTGAGCAGCGGATGCGCGAACTGGCGCGAACCATTCCGCCAACCGACGTGCAGCTCTACTATCAAACTCTGTTAATTGGCCGCAAGGAGCTGCCGTTCGCCCCCGACAGACGTATGGGGGTTGAAATGACCCTGCTGCGCGCGCTGGCGTTCCATCCGCGCATGCCGCTGCCGGAACCCGAGGTGCAGCCGCAGTCGTTCGCCCCGGTGGCCCCCACTGCAGTGCTGACGCCGCCGCAGGTGCCGGTGCAGCAGAGTGCGCCTCCGCCGCCGCGCCACGATGCGCCGCTGTCGGATGCCACCAGTTCGGTGCTCGCCGCACGCAGTCAGTTGCAACGCGCGCAGGGAGCAACCAAGCCAAAAAAGAGTGAACCGGCAGCGCCTGCAAGAGCGCGGCCGGTAAATAACGCCGCGCTTGAACGTCTGGCCTCGGTCACGGATCGCGTCCAGACGCGTTCAGCCTCGGCCACGCCTGAGCCACAGGCTCCGGCAAAGAAAGAAGCGTATCGCTGGAAATCCACCACCGTCACCGAAGAGGTGAAGGTAGAAGTCGCCACGCCGAAGGCGCTGAAAAAGGCGCTGGAGCACGAGAAGACGCCGGAGTTGGCCGCTAAGCTGGCCGGAGAGTCGCTGGAGCGTGATGCCTGGGCGGCAGAGGTCAGTCAGCTGAAACTGCCCAAGCTGGTGGAGCAGGTTGCCCTGAACGCCTGGCGTGAACAGGACGGCAACCGGATCTGCCTGCATCTGCGTCCGGGCCAGCGTCACCTGAACTCGGCGAGCGCACAACAGGTGCTGACGGAGGCGCTCTCCACATTACAGGGTGCGCCGGTTGAATTGACTATCATTGAAGATGATAATCCGGCGGTGCGAACGCCGCTGGAGTGGCGTCAGGCCATCTATGAAGAGAAACTCGCGCAGGCGCGTGAGTCGATTATCGCGGATAATAACATTCAGACCCTGCAGCGTTACTTTGATGCAGAACTGGATGAAGAGAGTATTCGACCCATTTGATCGTGAGTCTGACTTACGGTTGTTATCTTTAACGTGAAAGAAGAGAGAAGCCTATGTTTGGTGGTAAAGGCGGTCTGGGTGGTCTGATGAAGCAGGCCCAGCAGATGCAGGAAAAAATGCAGAAGATGCAGGAAGAGATCGCGCAGATGGAAGTCACTGGCGAATCTGGCGCAGGTCTGGTCAAAGTGACCATCAACGGTGCGCATAACTGCCGTCGCGTGGAGATCGACCCAAGCCTGCTCGAAGACGACAAAGACATGCTGGAAGATCTGGTCGCCGCTGCATTTAACGATGCTGCGCGCCGTATCGACGAAACCCAGAAAGAAAAAATGGCCTCTGTATCCTCTGGAATGCAGCTGCCACCGGGCTTTAAGATGCCGTTCTGATGCAAACCAGTCCGCTGCTCACGCAGTTAATGGAAGCGCTACGCTGCCTGCCGGGCGTAGGCCCGAAGTCAGCGCAGCGCATGGCGTTTACCCTGCTGCAGCGCGATCGCAGCGGCGGCATGCGTCTGGCGCAGGCTCTGACCCGCGCCATGTCAGAAATCGGTCACTGTGCGGATTGCCGCACCTTTACCGAGCAGGAGGTGTGCAACATCTGCACCAATCCGCGTCGTCAGGAAAACGGCCAGATCTGCGTGGTGGAGAGTCCTGCGGACATCTACGCCATTGAACAGACCGGGCAATTTTCTGGCCGCTACTTTGTGCTGATGGGCCACCTGTCGCCGCTGGACGGTATCGGGCCGGATGATATCGGTCTGGACCGTCTGGAACAGCGTCTGAAATCGGAAACGATCAGCGAGGTGATCCTCGCCACCAACCCAACGGTGGAAGGGGAGGCGACGGCCAACTATATCGCCGAGCTGTGCGCCGAGTCCGGCGTCGATGCCAGCCGTATCGCCCATGGCGTACCGGTGGGCGGCGAGCTGGAGATGGTGGACGGCACCACGCTGTCACACTCTCTGGCCGGACGTCACAAGATTATTTTCTGACCAAACGGAGGCTGCATGCGTGGCCTCCGCTTGAAAACCTTTCCGCGTATCCCCATCTCTCCCTCAACGCTTTTAAACCCCATTAAATGGCATTGTTGAGGTCGACTTAGTATGAAAGGACAAGAAACCCGTGGTTTCCAGTCAGAAGTAAAACAACTTCTGCACCTGATGATCCATTCTCTTTACTCCAATAAAGAAATTTTCCTGCGCGAGCTTATCTCTAACGCCTCTGATGCGGCAGACAAGCTGCGTTTCCGTGCGCTGTCGAAGCCAGAGCTGTACGAAGGTGACGGCGAGCTGCGCGTGCGCGTCTCCTTTGATAAAGAGAACCGCACCCTGACCATCGCCGATAACGGCATCGGTATGACCCGCGATGAAGCCATTGATCATCTCGGCACCATCGCCAAATCCGGCACCAAAGCCTTCCTGCAGTCGATGGGTTCCGATCAGGCGAAAGACAGCCAGCTGATTGGTCAGTTCGGTGTGGGCTTCTACTCGGCGTTCATCGTGGCGGATAAAGTCACCGTGCGCACCCGTGCGGCAGGCGAAAGCGCCGAGAGCGGCGTGTTCTGGGAATCCCACGGCGAAGGCGAATACACCGTTGCCGACATCACCAAAGCGGATCGCGGAACCGAGATCACCCTGCACCTGCGCGAAGGGGAAGATGACTTCCTCAACGACTGGCGCGTGCGCTCCATCATCAGCAAATATTCTGACCATATCGCCCTGCCGGTCGAGATCGAAAAACAGGAAGAGCAGGACGGCGAAACCGTCATTTCCTGGGAGAAGATCAACAAGGCGCAGGCGCTGTGGACGCGCAACAAGTCTGAGATCAAAGACGAAGAGTACACCGAGTTCTACAAGCATATCGCCCACGACTTTACCGATCCGCTGACCTGGAGCCATAACCGCGTGGAAGGTAAGCAGGAGTACACCAGCCTGCTGTACATCCCGGCGCAGGCCCCGTGGGATATGTGGAACCGCGATCACAAGCACGGCCTGAAGCTGTACGTGCAGCGCGTGTTCATCATGGACGAAGCCGAGCAGTTCATGCCGAACTACCTGCGCTTTGTGCGTGGCCTGATAGACTCCAACGACCTGCCGCTGAACGTCTCCCGTGAGATCCTGCAGGACAGCACCGTCACCCGCAACCTGCGCACCGCCCTGAGCAAACGTGCCCTGCAGATGCTGGACAAGCTGGCGAAAGACGATGCGGAAAAATACCAGACCTTCTGGAAACAGTTCGGCCTGGTGCTGAAAGAGGGCCCGGCGGAAGATTCGTCCAACGTGGAAGCCATTGCCAAACTGCTGCGCTTTGCCTCCACGCACACCGACTCCTCCGAGCAGACCGTGTCGCTGGAAGAGTACATCTCCCGCATGAAGGAAGGGCAGGAGAAGATCTACTACATCACCGCCGACAGCTACGCCGCGGCGAAGAGCAGCCCGCACCTGGAGCTGCTGCGTAAGAAAGGCATCGAAGTGCTGCTGCTTTCCGATCGCATCGATGAGTGGATGATGAACTACCTGACCGAGTTCAGCGGTAAAACCTTCCAGTCCGTTGCTAAAGCCGATGAGTCCATCGACAAGCTGGCGGATGAAGTGGACGAAACCGCCAAAGAGGCGGAAAAAGCGCTGGAGCCGTTTGTTGAGCGCGTGAAGACCCACCTGGGCGATCGCGTGAAAGAGGTGCGTTTCACTCACCGTCTGACCGATACCCCGGCCATCGTGACTACCGAAGCCGACGAGATGGGCACCCAGATGGCGAAGCTGTTCGCTGCTGCGGGCCAGAGCGTACCGGAAGTGAAGTACATCTTTGAACTGAACCCGGATCACGCCCTGGTGAAACGCGCGGCCGAGACACAGGACGAGACACGCTTTGCCGAGTGGGTTGAACTTCTGCTGGATCAATCCCTGCTGGCCGAGCGCGGCACGCTGGAAGATCCTAACCAGTTCATCAAGCGCGTGAATGCGTTGCTGCTGAGCTAAGTCCCTTAAACCCCTCACCCCTTATGGGGTGGGGGGCTATTGCCGCACCCTCTAATAAATTCCCCTCATTAACCGTTTCAGCCTGCCCACCTTCCTTGAGCCACATCCGTTCTGATGGTATTGTTTAGCGCTTTTGAAAAATTGAACCAACTTTTGAGGGGATTTTCGCAATGCGTATTATTCTGCTTGGCGCTCCGGGCGCGGGTAAAGGAACTCAGGCTCAGTTCATCATGGAGAAATACGGTATTCCGCAAATCTCTACCGGTGACATGCTCCGTGCCGCTGTTAAATCTGGCTCCGAGCTGGGCAAACAGGCGAAAGACATTATGGACGCCGGCAAATTGGTGACCGATGAGCTGGTGATCGCTCTGGTTAAAGAACGCATTACTCAGGAAGATTGCCGCAACGGTTTCCTGCTGGACGGCTTCCCACGTACCATTCCTCAGGCTGATGCCATGAAAGAAGCGGGCATCAACGTGGATTACGTGCTGGAGTTCGACGTACCGGACGAACTGATCGTTGACCGTATCATTGGTCGTCGCGTACACGCTGCTTCTGGCCGCGTTTACCACATCAAATTCAACCCGCCTAAGGTTGAAGGCAAAGACGACGTGACCGGCGAAGAGCTGACCACCCGTAAAGACGATCAGGAAGAGACCGTGCGTAAGCGCCTGGTGGAGTACCATCAGATGACTGCTCCGCTGATCGGCTACTACTCGAAAGAAGCGCAGGCGGGTAACACCAAATACGCCAAAGTCGACGGCACCAAGCCTGTCGCAGAAGTCCGTGCAGAGCTGGAAAAAATCCTCGGCTAATCGCACCTCTCTCACCCGGTTTCCCGGGTGAGAAAAATTCTCATCTTACCTCTTACTGCAATTGGTTCCGTTTACGCACTTTTCAGATACACTTATCAGCCTGTTAAAAGGTTATGAGGCGTGAATGAGTCAGGCGAAAACCGGCATCCTGCTTGCCAATCTAGGTACCCCCGAAGCCCCAACCCCCGCAGCGGTCAGCCGTTATCTGCGTCAGTTTCTGAGCGATACGCGCGTTGTGGATACCCCACGCCTGCTGTGGTGGCCATTGCTGCGCGGCGTGATCCTGCCGATCCGTTCCCCGCGCGTGGCAAAACTCTATCAGTCCGTCTGGATGGAAGAGGGCTCGCCGCTGATGGTCTACAGCCGTCGTCAGGAGAAAGCGCTCGCCGCCCGTCTGCCGGATACGCCCGTTGTGCTCGGTATGAGCTACGGTAAACCGTCGCTGGAAAGCGCCGTCACTGCACTGCTGGCGCAGGGCGTGGACCATATCGTGGTGCTGGCGCTCTATCCGCAATACTCCTGCTCCACCGTGGCCGCCGTCTGGGACGAGCTGGCACGTATTCTGGCGACCCGCCGCCGTATTCCTTCCGTGACCTTTATTCGCGACTACGCGGATAACGACATGTATATCAACGCCCTTGCCAGCAGCGCCCGCGCCTCCTTTGCAAAACACGGCGAGCCGGATCTGCTGTTGCTCTCCTATCACGGTATTCCGCAGCGATTTGCCGACGAAGGGGATGACTACCCGCAGCGCTGCCGCGATACCACCCGTGAACTGGTCTCCGCCCTTGGCCTGCCACCGGAGAAGGTGATGATGACCTTCCAGTCGCGCTTTGGCCGCGAGCCGTGGTTGACCCCTTATACCGACGAGACCCTCAAAATGCTGGGTGAGAAGGGAGTGAAACATATTCAGGTGATGTCGCCGGGCTTTGCGGCAGACTGTCTGGAGACGCTGGAGGAGATCGCGGTGCAAAACCGGGAGTTCTTCCTCGAAGCGGGCGGGGAAAAGTATGAGTACATTCCGGCGCTGAACGACGACCCTGAACACATCGAGATGATGGTCTCCCTGGTGACCAACAGCCGCTAATCGCACTCCGGGCCGGGTTTATGCTACCATTTCCGGCCCAACCGTCACTCGTAGCCCAGAACATGAAATTTCCCGGTAAACGCAAATCCAAACACTACTTCCCCGTTAACGCCCGCGATCCGCTCCTGCAGCAAATTCAGCCGGAAAATGAGACCAACGCCGCCTGGGTGGTGGGTATCGATCAGACGCTGGTGGATATCGAAGCAAAAGTGGACGATGCGTTTGTCGCGCGTTACGGCCTGAGCGCCGGACACTCTCTGGTGATCGAAGATGATGTGGCGGAAGCGCTGTATCAGGAGCTGGTGCGGAATAACCTGATCACCCATCAGTTTGCCGGGGGTACCATCGGCAACACCATGCACAACTATTCCGTGCTGGCTGATGACCGCTCCGTGCTGCTGGGCGTGATGTGCAGCAACATCGAAATTGGCAGCTACGCCTACCGCTATCTCTGCAACACTTCCAGCCGTACCGATCTGAACTACCTGCAGGGCGTGGACGGGGCGATTGGCCGCTGCTTTACGCTGATCGGGGAATCCGGGGAGCGGACCTTTGCCATCAGCCCGGGGCACATGAACAAGCTGCGCGCCGAGAGCATCCCGGAAGAGGTGATTGCCGGGGCATCAGCGCTGGTGCTGACCTCCTATCTGGTGCGCTGCAAGCCGGGCGAGCCGATGCCGGAAGCGACCATGAAGGCGGTAGAGTACGCGAAGAAGTACAACGTGCCGGTGGTCCTGACGCTGGGCACCAAATTCGTTATCGCCGATAACCCCGAGTGGTGGCAGGCGTTCCTGAAAGAGCATGTCTCGATTCTGGCGATGAATGAAGAAGAGGCTGAAGCCTTGACCGGCGAGAGCGATCCGCTCCTGGCGTCTGACAAGGCGCTGGACTGGGTCGATCTGGTGCTCTGCACCGCCGGGCCGGTCGGTTTGTATATGGCCGGCTTCACCGAAGAAGAGGCGAAGCGCAAAACCCAGCATCCGCTGCTGCCAGGGGCGATTGCCGAGTTCAACCAGTTTGAATTCAGCCGCGCCATGCGCCACAAAGATTGCGTCAACCCGCTGCGCATCTTCTCCCACATCGCCCCGTACATGGGCGGGCCGGAGAAGATCATGAACACCAATGGGGCAGGCGACGGCGCGCTGGCGGCGCTGCTGCACGATATCACCGCGAACGCCTTCCACCGCACCAACGTGCCGAACTCCAGCAAACACAAGTTCTCCTGGTTGACCTATTCCTCGCTGGCCCAGGTGTGTAAGTACGCGAACCGCGTGAGTTATCAGGTGCTGAACCAGCACTCGCCGCGTCTGACGCGCGGCCTGCCGGAAAGAGAAGATAGTCTGGAAGAGTCTTACTGGGATCGATAGCAGAATTCCCCGGCGGCGCTGCGCTTGCCGGGGCTACAACGTAGGCCTGCTAAGCGAAGCGCCAGCAGGCTTTTTTTACCCCGTCACCACCGCTTCAACCGGCGGTTTCTCCAGCAGCGACAGCATGGTATTGGCAATCTCACGCTCGCCCATCACCACCTGATTCGCGCCGCGCTCCATAATGTATTCCACTTCGTCGTCATAATGCGCCCGGGCGATTATCTCCAGATGCGGGTATTTTTCGCGGGCAGAGACCACAATCTCACCGGCTTCGTAACCGTTAGGGATGGTCAGCAGCAGCCAGCGTGCGCAGTCCAGATGCGCCAGATTCATGATCTCTTCGTTCGCCGCATTGCCCAGCACCGCACGGATCCCGCGCTCGCGCAGCTCGTCCACCCGGGTGCGGGAGGTTTCAATCACCACCAGCGGAATTCCCTGCGCCATCAGTTTCTCACCTAACAGACTACCGACGCGGCCAAAGCCGACCAGCAGGGCATGGTTGCAGATATCCACCGGGATCTGTTTCTCTTCTTCCGTCGCCTCTTCCAGGGTCTGCTCTTCGAGGGTTTCGGTTTTCTCGAGGTATTTTTCCAGCAGCGCGAACAATACCGGGTTGAGCATAATCGAGAGGATCGCCCCCGCCAGCACCAGGTTTTGTCCGGCCTGCGGCAGCAGATCCAGCGCCATACCCAGTCCGGCCAGGATAAAGGCAAACTCACCAATCTGCGCCAGGCTGGCAGCGATGGTCAGCGCGGTACGCGGCGAGTGGCCGAACAGACGCACCAGGAAGAACGCGGCAACCGACTTACCAAAGATGATGATCGCCAGGGTGCCCAGCACCGCCAGCGGCTGGTCAATCAGCACCAGCGGGTCGAACAGCATCCCCACGGAGACGAAGAACAGCACCGCAAAGGCGTCGCGCAGGGGCAGGGTATCGTGGGCGGCACGGTGGCTCAGTTCCGATTCGTTCAGCACCATCCCGGCGAAGAAGGCACCCAGAGCGAAGGAGACATCAAACAGCTCGACGGCGCCAAAGGCGATACCCAGCGCCAGCGCAAGCACCGCAAGGGTAAACAGCTCGCGGGAGCCGGTAGCGGCGCTGCGGGAGAGGATCCACGGCACCAGGCGGCGACCCACCAGCATCATAATGGCGATAAAGGCCACCACCTTCCCGATAGTAATACTCATATCCAGGGCCAGGGTGGCAAAGCCGACGTTATCTTTTTCGAGCATCCCGGCGACCGCAGGCAGCAGCACCAGGGTTAAGACCATCACCAGATCTTCAACAATCAGCCAGCCAATGGCGATCTGCCCTCGCTGGCTGTCAATTAACTGTCGCTCTTCAAGCGCGCGCAGCAGCACCACGGTACTGGCGGTGGAGAGACAGAGACCAAATACAATGCCGGTCATCAGCGGCCAGCCCAGCATCGCTGAAAGCGCCATACCCAGCAACGTCGCCACGGCTATCTGGGCGATCGCGCCAGGAATGGCGATCGCCTTTACCGCCATCAAATCCTTCAGGGAGAAATGCAAACCAACACCGAACATCAGCAGGATCACGCCAAGCTCCGCCAGCTCCGGGGCAAGTTTCGTATCAGCAACAAAACCTGGGGTAAAAGGACCGGCTAACACGCCAGCTAATAAATAGCCCACCAGAGGCGAAATGCGAAGTTTGTTGGCAAGCATGCCGAGTATAAATGCGAGTACAAGTCCACCGACAATGGTGGTGATAAGCGGTGTGGCGTGATGCATTCCGTCTCCTTTCGTTGCTGAGTTAATCCATTTTTGGTTCAAAACCAAAAAGCCGAGTAATAGTTTATGACAAATTTAATGATTATGTTTATGAATAATTATTGAAATTTGAGTAAAACAGCAATAAGGGTTAAACGGAAGCAGAACAGGACGATTTTTGCGAGGCTGTGCTAAGAAAGGCTTATGGCAGTAGGGGAGGTTGCGGCCAAACCTGGAGTTTGACCGCGGATAAATCAGGCTTTATGCCGGTTATCAGGCAGGAATATGGTCAACATCCCGAGAAGTGGCAGGAAAGCACAGATTTTGTAGACCAAAAAGATGCTGGTATGGTCTGCAATCAGCCCTAATACCGCCGCGCCAAGGCCACCCATCCCAAAGGCAAATCCAAAAAACAGCCCGGAAACCATGCCGATACGCCCCGGTAACAGCTCCTGGGCATACACCAGAATGGCAGAAAAGGCAGACGCGAGGATAAAACCAATGATCACGGTTAAAATCCCCGTCCACCACAGGGTTGCATAGGGCAAAATAAGGGTGAAAGGCGCTACGCCGAGGATAGAGCCCCAAATCACATATTTACGCCCGATCTTGTCCCCCAGCGGCCCGCCAATAAACGTCCCTGCGGCCACCGCAAAGAGGAAGGCGAAGAGGTGAAACTGGGCGTTTTGTACCGATAATCCGAATTTTTCCATCAAATAAAAGGTGTAATAGCTGCTGATGCTCGCCATGTAGAAGTATTTGGAGAAAATCAGCATCAGCAGGATGCTGACGGCCAGAATCACCTTGTCGCGCGGCAGGGGATTAACCACCGGCGATTGTGGTTTGCCTTTATTAACCCGGTGCTGGGCAGCATACCAGCGGCTAATCTGCGCCAGCACCACGATGGCCAGCAAAGCGGCCAGCACGAACCAGGCCACGTTACCTTTACCGTACGGGGCGATAATCACCGCCGCCAGTAGCGGGCCGAGGGAGCTACCGAAGTTACCGCCCACCTGGAACAGCGATTGCGCCAGCCCGTGACGGCCACCGGAGGCCATGCGTGCCACGCGGGACGACTCGGGGTGGAAGACCGACGAGCCGGTACCCACCAGCGCGGCGGCCACTAACACGCCCTCAAAGCTGCCCGCCATCGCCAGCAGGATCAGGCCGCTCAGGGTAAAGCACATGCCAATCGGCAGCGACCAGGGCATCGGATATTTATCCGTCCAGTATCCCACCACCGGTTGCAACAGCGACGACGCCAGCTGGAAGGTGAGGGTGATCATGCCGATCTGGACAAAGGTAAGAGAGAACTCGGACTGTAATAACGGATAGATCGCCAGAATAAGCGACTGGATCATATCGTTAAGCAGATGCGAAAGACTGATTGCGCCGAGAATACCAAATGAGGTGCGAGCCTTAGCAGCCGACACCGGTGGAGTAGATTCACTGATTGCCATAAATACCACGTCGATTGTTATAGGAAGTGCAGGATGTAATTATTATCCGCCTAACATACCTTTCCCCGACATTTGAGGAAAGTCGCAATTCTGAAAACAAAGTTGTCTATTCTGCTTACTCGCTGTAATTTTTGCCTTTGTCTATGGATCAGGGAGTGAAGAAATGAAGTTAATGAAGCGAGGCGTCGCGCTGGCAATCATCGCGGCGTGCGGTCTGTTAAGCCTGCCTGCTCAGGCCTGGGAGCAGGATAAAACCTATAACATCACTATCCTGCATACCAACGATCATCACGGCCACTTCTGGCGCAGCGAATACGGCGAGTATGGCCTCTCGGCGCAGAAGACGCTGGTGGATGGGATCCGTAAAGAGGTCGCGGCGAAGGGCGGCAGCGTGCTGTTACTCTCTGGCGGCGACATTAATACCGGCGTGCCGGAATCGGATTTACAGGATGCGGAGCCCGATTTTCGCGGCATGAATTTGATTGGCTACGATGCGATGGCCGTCGGTAACCACGAGTTTGATAATCCTATCGACGTATTACGACAGCAGGAGAAGTGGGCCAAATTCCCGTTCCTCTCCGCCAATATTTACCAGAAAAGCACCGGGGAGCGTTTATTTAAACCCTGGGCCATTTTCAAACGCCAGGATATTAAAATTGCCGTGGTGGGGCTGACCACCGATGACACGGCCAAAATTGGCAACCCGGAATATTTTACCGATATCGAATTCCGTAAACCGGCCGACGAAGCGAAGCTGGTGATCCAGGAATTACAGCAGAACGAAAAACCGGACGTGATTATCGCCACCACCCACATGGGTCATTACGATAATGGCGACCACGGCTCGAACGCTCCGGGCGATGTTGAGATGGCGCGCAGCCTGCCGGCGGGTTCGCTGGCGATGATTGTCGGCGGTCACTCTCAGGATCCGGTCTGCATGGCCTCAGAGAATAAAAAGCAGGTCGATTACGTGCCGGGCACCCCGTGCGCGCCGGACAAGCAGAACGGGATCTGGATTGTGCAGGCTCATGAGTGGGGCAAATACGTAGGCCGCGCGGATTTCGAATTCCGTAATGGCGAGATGAAGCTGGTGCACTACCAGCTGATCCCGGTCAACCTGAAGAAGAAGGTGACTTACGATAACGGCCAGAGCGAGCGTGTTCTCTATACCCCGGAAATTGCGGAAAACCCGCAGATGCTCTCCCTGCTGTCACCGTTCCAGAATAAGGGCAAGGCGCAGCTGGATGTGAAGATCGGCACGCTTACCGGCAGGCTGGAAGGCGATCGCAGCAAGGTGCGTTTCGTGCAGACCAACATGGGTCATCTGGTGCTGGCCGCACAAATGGCGCGTACCAATGCCGATTTTGCGGTGATGAGTGGCGGTGGGATCCGCGACTCCATTGAGGGCGGCGATATTACCTATAAAGATGTGCTCAAGGTGCAGCCGTTCGGCAACGTGCTGGTGTATGTCGATATGAGCGGCAAAGAGGTGACGGACTATCTGACCGCGGTGGCGCAGATGAAGCCTGACTCCGGGGCCTATCCGCAGTTCGCCAACGTGAGCTTTGTGGCGAAGGGCGGGGTACTCAACGACCTGAAAATCAAAGGCGAACCGGTTGATCCGGCGAAAACCTACCGTATGGCGACGTTAAGCTTTAACGCCACCGGCGGCGATGGCTATCCGCACATCGATGATAAACCAGGCTATGTGAATACCGGCTTTATCGACGCCGAGGTGCTGAAGCAGTACATCCAGCAGAACTCGCCGCTGGATGTGAACGCCTATGAACCGAAAGGTGAGGTGAACTGGGAGTAACGGAGCTGTTGTGCCGGGTGGCGCTGCGCTTACCCGGCGTTTTTTACTCCCGACGCGCAATATCTGCAAACTGCGCATCGAGCATTTTGGCCAGATCGCTGGCCGCCAGCTCAATATCCAGCCCGCGCTTGCCGCCCGAAATATAGATCGTCTCAAAAGCCTGAGAGGGCGCATCAATCAGCGTCGGCAGGCGCTTTTTCTGCCCCAGCGGGCTAATCCCCCCCACCAGATAACCCGTCGTGCGCTGGGCCACCATCGGGTCGGCCATATCCACTTTTTTGGCGCCCAGTGCCTTCGCCACTTTCTTCAGATCCAGCTGCCCGGCAACCGGCGTCACTGCCACGGCGAGGTGCTTCATATCGCCATTGACCGCCACCAGCAGGGTTTTATAAACCTGGTCGGCATTCAGCCCCAGCTTACGTACCACTTCATCGCCAAAATTGGTTTCGTTCGGATCGTGGTCGTAGGTATGGATCCGGAAAGTGATTTTGTTTTTTTCGAGTAATTTAACGGCGGGAGTCATAGCAATCCTTCTTAGCCCGGACAATAAACGCCCTAAGCATACGCCTCAGAAGAGGCTAAAAAATAGCACCATCTTGCGCATATAGTGTTGGCAGTGATGGTCACTTTGAGCGACAATCGGCTCAACCGGGGGTCTCCTCCGGCATAATAACAACGATGAAATTCCTCTTTGACGGGCCAATAGAAATATTGGCCACTTTTTTATCTCAGCAACGACGGCAAATTTCCCTCGCCGTACAAATGTAATGCCCCCACCGCTACCACATAGCGTCCCGCAGGCAGCGCGTGCAGTTTCTCGCACCACGCCTGGTTACGCTCGTGCATCAGCATGTCATACAGCCATTCGCTGAAGGTCGCCGGGAGCGCCAGCCGGTCAACGACAGGGGGCGAATCCAGCCACCAGCTCACCATGGTCTGCAGCAGGCGCGCGTTGGTATGCCAGTGAGTCAGGGTATCTTCCAGCAGCAGTAATCCGTCGTTCGGCATCTGGCGCAGCAGGGCAATCTGATTGTCGGCCCCTTCCAGCTCGATAATGGGCAGCTGCTGCGCGCGTGCGGCATTCAACAGCTGGTAATCAATGCCGTAATCCCCCCGCAGCCCCAGACGCTGTGCCTGGGTGGCCTGCAACACCATCGCGATCTGCCACAGCGGCTGGCTCTCCAGCATGGACAGCGATAATCCAAGCTCATCAGCAAGCCGCTCCAGCTCGGCCAGTTGACTGGCGCTGAGACGCTCATTCAGCGGAGGCGGGACCGCCAGCCCCTCGAAGGGCGACTCATTCCCGGAGATATCCGCTTCCACGATCAGCGCATCGGCGTGACGCAGCCTGGCGATCAGCCCCTCGGGCAGAGGAGACATATCCCGGGTGCCCATATGGATGCTGCCGACCAGATGCAGATGCTGCCCGCCGGGCAGGGAAATATCGAGGCCCGGCCAGCGATAACGGCGGGGGAACAGGGCGCGAAACGATGCTTTTATACGTTGAAACAGACTCATACGCGCTCCATGAAGGGAAAAATTCATGCTAGCGCGTGGGGAGGGGCGGTGCAAGACGTCCTTGTCTTATGCACCTTGTTACGCTTTGGGTTTAAAGCGCAGCAGGCGGTTGGCATTGCTCACCACGGTAATCGAGGAGAGGGCCATTGCGGCACCGGCAACCACCGGGTTGAGCAGCGTCCCTGTCAGCGGCCAGAGGATCCCGGCGGCGACTGGAATGCCGATGGCGTTATAGACAAAGGCCCCCAGCAGGTTCTGCTTCATATTACGCAGGGTCGCTTTCGAGATGGCGAGCGCGTCGGCCACCCCCATCAGGCTGTGGCGCATCAGGGTAATGGCCGCCGTTTCGATAGCCACATCACTGCCGCCGCCCATCGCAATCCCGACATCCGCCTGGGCCAGCGCCGGGGCGTCGTTAATGCCGTCGCCAATCATCGCTACCTGGCGAGCCTGGCCCTGCAGTTTGATGATTGCGTCCGCTTTGCCATCCGGCAGCACCCCGGCGATCACCTCATCAATACCGGCCTCGCGGGCGATAGCCTGAGCGGTGACGGCGTTGTCACCGGTGAGCATCACCAGACGATAGCCCGCGCGGTGCAGGCGTTGCAGTGCGCTAACGCTGTCAGCGCGCAGCGGATCGCGAACGGCAAACAGCGCCGCAATCTGACCATCCACCGCCAGCAACACCGGAGTCGCGCCCTGCGCGGCATGGGCCTGCAGCTGCGCATCCAGCGCCCCGGTGTCGATGCCGTTTTCTGCCAGCAGCGCCTGGTTGCCCAGTAGCAGGGTGCGGCCATCGACCTCCCCGCTGACCCCCAGCCCGCGCAGGGTGCGGAAGTTATTCACCTGCGGTAACGCGGTGTCTGCTTTCTCCAGAATCGCCCGCGCCAGCGGGTGACTGGAACCCTGTTCGAGCGCGGCGGCGAGGCGCACGGCCTCGGCTGCATCAATCCCGCCCGTCGTCTCGACGGCGACCACCTGCGGTTTACCCTCGGTGAGGGTCCCGGTTTTATCAAACACCAGCGTATCCAGGGTGCTGGCCCGCTGCAGGGCGTCAGCGTCGCGCACCAATACCCCGGATTCCGCGGCACGACCCACGCCGGAGATAATCGACATCGGCGTCGCCAGCCCCAGGGCACACGGACAGGCGATGATCAGCACCGTGGTGGCGATCACCAGGGTGTAGACGATCTGCGGCGCGGGGCCAAAGAAATACCAGATAGCGGCGCTGAACAGGGCAATCCCGACCACCACCGGCACGAAGATGGCGGAAATTTTATCCGCCAGCTTGCCGATCTCCGGCTTGCTGCTCTGGGCCTGACGCACCATACGGATGATGCGTGACAGGGTGGTGTGGCTGCCGACAGCACTGGCGCGGAACAGGACGCTGCCATCCTGCACCACCGTACCGGCGTGGATGCTCTCTCCGTCGCTTTTCTGCTGCGGCACCGGTTCGCCGGTAAGCATCGCTTCGTCAAACCAGGCTTCGCCCTGGGTGATCTCCCCGTCTACCGGGACGCGATCGCCGGTGGTCAGGCGCAGGATCATGCCTTCCTGAACGTCCGCCAGGGGCAGGTTCTGTTCACCATTTTCCGTCACCACCCGGGCGGTCGGCGGGGTTAAATCGAGCAATCTTTCCAGCGCTTTCGAGGAGCGCTGACGGGCCCGCGCCTCAAGCATATGGCCGAGGTTAATCAGGCCGATAATCATCGCGCTGGCTTCATAATAGAGGTGGCGGGCTTCCATCGGGAACCACTGCGGCCAGAGGTTAACGCTCATCGAGTAGAGCCACGCCGCGCCAGTACCCAGCGCCACCAGCGTGTCCATGGTGGCGGTGCGGTTTTTCAGGCTCTTCCAGGCGCTGGTATAAAAATGGCCGCCGGCGACGATCATCACCCCGAGGGTGAGAATGCCGATCGCCAGCCACAGGGTGCGGTTGTCGTCGGTGACCATCATGTTGTCGCCGAGCATTCCCCAGCCCATCACCGGGATCCCCACCAGCAGGGCAACAATCGCCTGCCAGCGAAAACGTTTCATGGTGGCGATGGCGGTCTCCTGCTGGCGCTCCCGGCGCTTGAGGTCGTCTTCAATCGCCTCGGCACCGTAGCCCGCTTTTTCAACGGCCTGGACTAAATCAGCGGCGGAGGCACTGCCCATAATCAGCGCAGTGCGTTCCGCCAGGTTGACCCGTGCCTGTGCCACACCCGGTACCGCCTGGAGGGCGTTCTGGACCCGGGTCACGCAGCTGGCGCAGCTCATGCCGTTGATCAACAGCTGTTGGCTGTCATCACTGTCGTGAGCTGCCGGAAGCTCAGAGGGGGCCGCTGTCAGTGCTTCCGACGGCGTTGTTGACGCTGTCAGCGGATCAGTCTTTGGGTGGCTTAACACCGCGCCGTAACCGGCCTGTTTAATGGTGTCGATCAGGGCATCGGCGCTGGCGCTGCCGGTCACGGCGGCGTGGTCGATGGTGACCTCTGCGGTATCAACGTCCGGACGTTGCTCCAGACTCTCTTTGACGCGTTTGACACAGTGGCCGCAGGAGAGGCCGTCCAGTGTCAGATCGATGGTGTGAGACATACGAATACTCCTTATAAATCTCCAGCCAGATATTGACCGGAGGGACACTTTCATCTAACTGTTATGAAGGTTAAACCTTCCATCAAGGGGAAGGTCAAGGGGGAAACGTGAATATCAGTGATGTTGCCAAAAAAACCGGCTTAACCAGCAAAGCGATCCGCTTTTACGAAGAGAAGGGGCTGGTGACGCCGCCGCTGCGCAGTGAGAACGGCTACCGGAGCTATACGCAAAAGCACCTCGATGAACTGACGCTGCTGCGCCAGGCCCGTCAGGTGGGGTTCAATCTGGATGAGTGCGGCGACCTGGTGAACCTGTTTAACGATCCCGCCCGGCACAGCGCCGATGTGAAAAGCCGGACCCTGGAGAAGGTGGCCGAAATTGAACGGCATATCCTGGAATTACAGGCGATGCGCGATCAGCTGCTGGCGCTCGCCGAAAGCTGTCCGGGGGATGAGAGCGCCGACTGCCCGATCATCGATAACCTCTCCGGCTGCTGTCACCGCAAGGCGAAGGCCTGACCGCGAGCCGGGTTGAGCATAAACACCACCGTCCCGCGATACCAGGGGGAGCGCTGGAGCTGCGCTTCGGCCTGAACGTCCCGTTTGCCGTCCTGGACCAGCCCGAGCTTAAACGGAATACGCAGCCGGGAGAGCGCGGGCAGATAAGCCTGATAATTCTCTACCGTATGGCGGCCCTGATAGCTCTGGATCACCAGCTCATCCACCGCCAGCGCGTTCAGCGTGGCGACATCCCCGGTTTTCGCCCAGTCCAGCAGCCCGGTTACCCCCAGCGAAAACTCGGGCGGCAGCTGCTGGCGTAGTGCCCGCAGAAAGCGCGCGTAGTCCGTCAACTGGTGGGTTGCGGCATCAAAATCGACCTGCAAACCCACCACCTGATTCCCGGCAGCCTGCCAGCGCTGCATCAGGCGGACAATTCTCGGCACGATGGCTGGTGGCACCTCAAGGGTGGTAAAGCGCACGGTCAGCCAGATGGAGGGAAAGGTCAGGCGGCTGACCGGCAGGCCGAGGCGCTGAAACACTACCTCATTCGGCCGGGCCAGCACTTCACCCTGATGGAGATAGACCGTTTGCGCCTCTTGCAACGCGTCGCTGGCCTTCACCCCCGACCAGAGCCAGAAAGCAGGGTGCTCCCGGGCGGTGACGATATCCGCCGCCTGCGCCTGTCCGGAAAGCAGCGCTGCTACCAGTAGTATTTGAGTTTTTGCGCCCACGGACTGCCCGGATACTGCGTTTTCAACTGCGAGAACCAGCCTTTGCGCTGGGCTTTGTCCACCTCTGGTCCGCCACACTCGTTATAGCCGGACGGGGCGTAACACATGATGGCCCGATAGAGCGCGTAGCTCTTATCTTCATGCTCCGCCTTCGGTGAGGCGATGACCTGCTGGTAGTAAGCCTGTCTGTTGAACTGCCCGTAGGGTGCTTTGCGGTGGATCGCCGCCTCCAGCACGCCGTTGCCCGCGCTGTCTTTCCACAGATCGACATGGGTATTCGAGGTGCGGAAGAACTCGCCCAGACAGTTCAGGGCATGGGCATCTTTGGCGTTCTGGCTGAGAACCTGCACGGTTTTATCCAGACTACGGCAGACGTAACCGGCTTCGGTGGCCTCGCCGCTCCAGTCGAAGGTGCTCAGGTTAACATCGTCAAAGGCCTTGCCCACCACGGGTGACGTTATGGCGCTGGCGAGCTTTCTGTCATTTAACCAGTCGCTAAAGCGGTTCTCCGTCAAATCGCGCACCAGCAGGGTATGCAGCGCAATGGTACGCTCTTCGTTGTTGGGCCCCTCGCTGGCCTGCCGGCGTAACCGCTCAGGCGAAGCCACCGCTTTCAGCACCCGGGAGCGATAACGCAGACTGGTGACGGCGCTATCCGGAGCAAAAATCGCCTCGGTATTGCCGCTAAAGACCAGGGTCGCCGCCAGTCTGGCCTGCACATACTGCTGCTGTTCAGGATCCTGGCTGCGTTTCAGCAGTTTCAGCCAGAAATCGCGCGCCGGGGGCCACTGCTTCTGCACCATCAGCGCGTCGCCGTACAGCACCTGCTCGCTGAAGGCGAGAATATCGTGCGTCGGGCGTTTTTCCGCCGGTTTGACGGCCTGAAGAATAGCGGCCTGGTTACCCGTCGCCTGCCACAGGTTCAACTGTAGATTGCGCCACAGCGCCAGCTTGCCGCTCTGTTCAAACGCCGGTTTGCTGGCGTTGAGATCCTCCTGCGTCAGGGTCGGTTTCTCATCGCTGTTCAGACGAAGGGCGCGCAGCAGTTCGATATAGCTGATCAGCGGCGCATCGGGGAAGGCCTCCCGCACGGCGCGACCGTTGAACTGCATGCCGTAGACATTATCGTATTCAATCACCAGCCCACGCAGCGCCTCTGCATCGCCAGCCTGCTGGAACCGCTGCTCATACAGACCCGCCAGCTGCGGCCAGGCCTGCAGATACCAGTTGATGCGACGCAGCATGCCGCGCGCCGACTCAGCATAACACCCCTCCGGCCAGCGCTGGAGATAGGCCTGAGCGGCTTTCTGTGCCTGTTCAGCGGCCGGGCGGTCGATGCGATCGATATCAAAATCGCCGTACTCGCCCATGCTGTTCTGGCTGCTTTTGTTCAACACCGTGCGCATCAGCATATAGCTGGCGGTCTCTGCCAGCCACGGACGATCGCTGTCGACAAGCGAGGTAAAGGCCCGATCCGCACCCGCGTAATCCCCGGCATAAAAATGGGCCGCTCCGGTCAGATAGGTTTTATACAGCAGGGCAGAGGATCCCGCCGGGAGCGTCGCCAGGGAGGCGGAAATCTGCTCGTCGGTGGCACCAGAGTAGAGCCCCAGACGCGCCTGGCCCAGCGCATGGCGCTGTTCCGCCGTCAGGGAGTCGTCGGCCAGCAGCGCGGCAAAAAACTGGCTGAGGCTGTCGGCACTGTTCGAGACGAAGCGGTTTTCCTGCTCGCCGTCCTGTTGCGTTTCGACGGGCTCAAGCTGCAATGTGGCCAGCTGCTGGCTGAGAAGGCTCTCTCCAGCCGGTTTATCCGCCGTTGCGCTGGCCGGTGCCTCCAGGTCATCCCACTCCAGATGATAAGCAAAGTAGACATCCCGGGAGCGGGTGATATCTGCCGGCATCGACTGCACCGGCAGGGGGAAGGATTTGGCTTCGCTCAGCAGACGCAGCAGGTTGTCGCGGGAGTCGTTACCGGGGATCAGCACCGGATCGCCTTTCAGCAGGCAGTGCTCATCGCTCCAGTTGCAGTCTTCCATATCAAACGAGGCGAATGCCGGGGCGGCGCTCGCCAGTAATGCGCTAACGCTGATTGCCAGCGTTGTCTTCCTGACCATCATGCTATTCCTGTTCTTATCGGGAAAGGGCCCGGATGCGAAGGGTGATCCCTTCCACAGCCACTACTTCAACTTTGGTGCCGGGGCTGAGATCGTCTTCGGCAATGACCGGCCACGAACTGTCGCCGACGCGCATATGACCGCGCCCGTTCACCAGGGCGGTATCCAGGGTAAACTGCATCCCCACCAGCTGCTGTCCGCGCTGGTTGAGGCGGGCATCGGCGGGCTTTTGCCTGCGCACCTGCCTTGAGAGCCAGCGCCACCAGAGCCAGGCGGCCGTCAGGGTCAGCACCGCAAACAGCGCCCCCTGCCACGCCCAGTCGAACGGCAATATCCATACCAGCAGCCCGACGATCACCGCCGCCACGCCGCTCCACAGCAGGTAGCCGTTGCCGCCGAGCATTTCAGCCGCCAGCAGCAGGCCACCAAGGCTCAGCCAGAAGACATGCGGATGAAGCGCGATCGTCTCGATCATAATTTGCGCTCGTTGCCGCTGGTTTTGATCAGTTCCGCAATGCCGCCGATGGCGCCCATCAGGCTGCTGGCATCCAGCGGCATCATCACCACTTTGCTGTTATCCGCGGAGCCGATCTGCTGCAATGCTTCGGTGTATTTCTGCGCCACGAAGTAGTTAATCGCCTGGATATCCCCGGCGGCAATTGCCTCCGAGACCATCTGGGTGGCACGGGCTTCCGCTTCAGCAGAACGTTCCCGGGCTTCGGCCTGTAAAAACGCGGACTGGCGTTCGCCCTCGGCTTTGAGGATCTGCGACTGTTTATCCCCTTCGGCCTTCAGGATCTCCGCCTGCCGTATCCCTTCAGCCTCCAGGATGTAGGCGCGTTTGGTTCGCTCGGCCTTCATCTGGGCGTTCATGGAGGTGATCAACTCTGCGGGCGGACGCACGTCGCGAATTTCGATGCGGGTGACTTTGATGCCCCACGGGTTGGTGGCTTCATCGACGATATGCAGCAGGCGGGTGTTAATGCTGTCGCGCTGGGAGAGCATCTCGTCCAGCTCCATGGAACCCAGCACGGTACGGATGTTGGTCATGGTCAAATTAATAATCGCCAGTTCAAGGTTGCTCACCTCGTAGGCCGCTTTTGGTGCGTCAATCACCTGAATAAAACAGACCGCGTCGATGGTGACGTTGGCGTTATCCCTGGAGATCACCTCCTGGGAGGGGATATCCAGCACCTGCTCCATCATATTGATCTTGCGACCAATGCGGTCCATGAAGGGCACCACCAGGCTTAAGCCCGGCTGCAGGGTGTTGGTGTAACGACCAAAACGCTCAACCGTCCACTGATAGCCCTGCGGCACGATTTTGACCCCGGCGGCAACGATGACCAGCGCGACGAAGATCAGAATGGGGATGACGATGAACATATAAAACCTCCTGTTTTGTATTCCATGTGGCGATAACAACTGTTCGTTTGTTACCCACAAGTATACCGACAAACAGGGCCAACTTCGCGCCGAATCAACCGGGCGGGCAGGATCCAGACATAAAAAAGCCCCGCTAAAAATGGCGGGGCCCGATGAATGACTTGACCAGAGGATCAGTACAGCAGGGCGTAAAGCTTACGGCGATAGGTCGAGGCCAGGGAGTCACCCGTGCCGAGCGCGGCCAGAATTTCCTGGAACATCTTACGCGCCTGACCGTCAGCGGCAGCCAGATCGGTTTTCAGATGGCCGAACAGCAGTTCCAGCGCCTCTTCGTTACGACCCACCTGATGCAGCTGCAGGGCGAGCTGGCTGGCCAGCGCGGCGTCGGCTGGGTTGGCGGCGACGTGCTGCTGCAGCTGCTGAATTTCCGGGGTGTCCGCGGCCTGCTTCAGCAGTTCAATCTGCGCTACCAGGCCCTGATAACGGGTGTCCTGATCCTGCAGCGGGATAGTCTTCAGCACGCCTTCGGCATCTTCGGAGCGTTTTAAGATAATCAGCGTTTCCGCCAGCAGCAGGCCGGTTTCGCTGTTGTGACCGGAGAGCTCCCAGGCCTCTTTCAGCAGCGGCAGGGCGTCGTCATGCTTGCCTTCGGCCATCAGGGCCGCTGCCTGCTGCGCTTTCAGCTCATCTTCGCGCGGCAGCACTTTATCCAGCAGGGCGCGAACCGCCTCTTCCGGCTGTGGACCCTGGAAGCCATCTACCGGCTGACCATTCTGGAACAGATACACCGTTGGGATGGCGCGCAGGCCAAACTGTGAGGCGATCATCTGCTCGGCGTCGCAATCCAGTTTTGCCAGAATAAACTGACCGTTGTACTGGGCCGCAAGCTTCTCGAGCACTGGCGTCAGCTCCAGACAGTGCTGGCTACGTTCAGACCAGAAGTAGAACAGCACCGGTTTGGTCATCGACTGTTCAAGGGTCTGGTGCAGGTTGGCTTCGGTAATGTTGACAATATTCTGTACGGACATGCGGCATTCTCGGTTATGAGTTTTAATTTACATGGGGGCGTGGCGCGTGGCTTCAACTCAGCCCTGTAAAATTTTGTCCATCATCCGGCCGGGCAGCAGGCGCTTCAGCAGGCCGACGGCATGGGTCACAAGGGTGACCGGATAACGCATTTTAGGGTTTTTGCTCTCAAAAGCATGGCGCACTTTGGCGACTACCGCCTCCGGGCCGAGCGTAAAACGTGCGGCAATACCGGGGTTTTCTACCGGCTTGTCGGCCTGGGTCTGATTGACGTTGTCGGTAAAACGGGTGCGGATGGGGCCGGGCTCAATCAGGCTCACCTTAATGCCGCTGTGGCGCAACTCCATGCGCAGCGCATCCGACCAGGCTTCCAGGGCGTATTTGCTGGCGGCGTAAGCCCCGCGTCCCGGCGTGGAGATCAGCCCCATCACCGAGGAGGTCATCACGATCCGCCCTTCGCCATGCGGCAGCATGGCAGGCAGCAGACGCATGGTGAGCTGGTGGACGCCAAAAAAGTTGGCGGAAAATTGCTGTTCAAGCTGCTGGCGGGTGACGGTCTGCAGCGGGCCGTAAACGCCGAAACCGGCATTATTAAACAGCCCGTACAGACGATTATGGGTGAGGGCAATCACCTCTTCGGCGGCGCGCTCAATGCTGTCGGTACAATCCAGATCCAGCAATACGCCGGTAAAACCCATCCCGTTCATCCGTTCAACGTCTTCGGGTTTGCGGCAGGCGGCCAGCACCCAGAATCCCTGACGCTTCAGTTCAAGGGCGCTTTCAAGGCCAATTCCGCTGGAACATCCTGTTATTAAGACCGATTTTTGCATAACTTTACCTGTCAGGATCTCCGCTGAATTACGAGTCATGTTTAACTAAGGGAGCCAGCCGGGTTGCCATCCAGTCGGCAATAAACGGCTGTGCGTCCCGATTGGGGTGAATACCGTCATCCTGCATCCACTGCGGTTTCAGGTAGACCTCTTCCATAAAAAAGGGCAGCAGCGGAACATCGAACTCTTTGGCAAGCTTCGGATATATCGCGCTGAAGGCTTGATTATACCGACGACCGTAGTTGGCGGGCAGACGAATTTGCATCAACAGCGGCTGTGCATTGGCGGCGCGGATATCCTGCAAAATTTTGCGCAGGGTCTGTTCGGTCTGCTGAGGCTGGAATCCGCGCAGACCGTCATTGCCGCCAAGCTCTACCAGCACCCAGCGCGGCTGATGCTGTTTCAGCAGGGCAGGCAGGCGCGAAAGCCCCTGTTGGGAGGTATCGCCGCTGATGCTGCCGTTGATAACGGTCGTTTTAGTCTGCCATTTATCGTTCAGCAGCGCAGGCCAGGCGGCACTGGCCGCCATCCGGTAGCCCGCGCTGAGGCTGTCGCCCAGAATTAATAACGTGTCCGCCGCCGCGGCGCGAAATGTCATCAGAATCAGAAACAGGAAGGGCAAATGCCAGCGGAAAACATTGTTGCAGTTCATCATCTTAAGAAGTCCGTGGGTCAGGGTGAGCACGAGCTTTCCATCCTTACCGGAGTTGAACTCATTGTCAAACGCGGGCAGAGCATCGCCCTGATTGGTGAGTCGGGTTCCGGCAAATCCACCCTGCTGGCGATCCTTGCCGGTCTGGATGACGGCAGCAGCGGTGAGGTCCACCTGGTCGGGCAACCGCTGCATGCGCTTGATGAAGAGGCGCGCGCCGCCCTGCGCGCGAAGCATATAGGCTTTGTTTTCCAGTCATTTATGTTGATCCCCACTCTCAATGCGCTGGAGAACGTCGAACTGCCGGGGCTGCTGCGCGGTGAAAGTACCGGCCAGAGCCGGGCAGGTGCCAAAGCGCTGCTGGAGCAGCTGGGGCTGGGCAAACGCCTCGATCACCTTCCGGCACAGCTCTCCGGTGGCGAGCAGCAGCGCGTGGCGCTGGCCCGGGCCTTTAATGGTCGTCCGGACGTACTCTTTGCCGACGAACCCACCGGCAACCTCGATCGCCAGACCGGGGATAAAATTGCCGATCTGCTGTTTTCTCTGAACCGCGAGCATGGCACCACGCTCGTCCTCGTCACCCACGACCCGCAGCTGGCGGCCCGCTGCGACCGCC
This sequence comes from Leclercia tamurae, assembly GCF_025566055.1. GTDB lineage: Bacteria > Pseudomonadota > Gammaproteobacteria > Enterobacterales > Enterobacteriaceae > Enterobacter > Enterobacter tamurae. Next base: position 84,965 of record NZ_JAMHKS010000072.1, on the reverse strand, counting down.
GTCTGCGCCTGGTGAACGGTGAATTGAGGGAGGAAGCATGATTGCCCGCTGGTTCTGGCGCGAATGGCGCTCCCCCTCGCTGCTGATCGTCTGGCTGGCGTTAAGCCTGGCGGTGGCCTGCGTGCTGGCCCTCGGCAGCGTCAGCGATCGGATGGAAAAGGGGCTCAGCCAGCAGAGCCGCGAATTTATGGCCGGCGACCGGACGCTGCGCAGCTCCCGCGAGGTGCCGCAGGCGTGGCTTGATGAGGCGAGAAAAGCGGGGCTGAAGGTCAGCGAGCAGCTGAGCTTCCAGACCATGACCTTTGCCGCCGACACCCCGCAGCTGGCGAGCGTAAAGGCCGTCGATAATCTCTATCCGCTGTACGGCGATTTGCAGACTGCCCCCCCGGGCCTGAAACCGGCCCCGGGCACGGTGCTGCTGGCCTCGCGTCTGATGGCGCTGCTGAATTTAAAAACCGGTGACAGCATCGACGTCGGCGATGCCACCCTGAAAATTGCCGGGGAGGTGGTTCAGGAACCCGATTCCGGATTTAACCCCTTCCAGATGGCGCCGCGCCTGCTGATGAACACCGCGGATGTGGCCAAAACCGGGGCGGTACAGCCCGGGAGTCGCGTCACCTGGCGCATTAAGTTTGGCGGCACGCCTGCTCAGCTGGAAAGTTACGAGAAGTGGCTCCTGCCGCAGCTGAAGCCGGAGCATCGCTGGTCCGGGATGGAGCAGGAAGAGGGCGCGCTCGGCAAGTCGCTGGAGCGTTCCCAGCAGTTCCTGCTGCTCTCGGCGCTGCTGACCCTGCTGCTGGCCGTTGCAGCAGTGGCGGTGGCGATGGGCCACTACTGCCGCAGCCGCTACGACCTGGTGGCGATCCTCAAAACCCTGGGAGCGGGCCGGGCGCAGCTGCGCAAGCTGATCGTCGGCCAGTGGCTGATGGTGCTTGCCCTCTCTGCCATCACCGGCGGGGCGATGGGGCTGCTGTTTGAAAAAGTGCTGATGGTGCTGCTCAGGCCGGTGCTGCCTGCCGCGCTGCCGCCTGCGAGTCTGTGGCCGTGGCTGTGGGCGATTGGGGCGATGATCGTTATCTCCCTGCTGGTGGGGCTGCGCCCGTATCGCCTGCTGCTGGCAACCCAGCCCCTGCGCGTCCTGCGTCGGGATGTGGTCGCCAGCGTCTGGCCGCTGAAGTTTTACCTGCCGGTTATCGTCGCGGTGGTTGTGGCGCTGCTCGCCTGGCTGATGGGCGGCAGCATGCTGCTGTGGGCGGTACTGGCCGGGGCGGTGGTGTTGGCGCTGCTGTGCGGCGTGCTGGGCTGGATGCTGCTCAGCGTCCTGAAAGGGCTGACGGTGAAATCCCTGCCGGTGCGTCTGGCGGTGAACCGCCTGCTGCGCCAGCCGTGGTCGACCCTCAGCCAGCTGTCGGCGTTTTCGCTGTCCTTCATGCTGCTGGCGCTGCTGCTGGTGCTGCGCGGCGACCTGCTGGATCGCTGGCAACAGCAGCTCCCGCCGGAGAGCCCGAACTATTTCCTGATCAACATCGCCCCGGAGCAGATCGCGCCGCTGAAAGCGTTCCTCGCGGAGCACCAGATTATCCCCGAGTCGTACTACCCCATCGTGCGGGCGCGTCTGACCCAGATTAACGGTCAGACGACCGAGGGCAACAAAGATGAATCGCTTAACCGCGAACTCAATCTGACCTGGCAGGATAAACGCCCGGATCATAACCCGATCACTGCCGGCAGCTGGCCGCCGAAAGCGGGGGAGGTGTCGATGGAGGAGGGGCTGGCGAAACGCCTCAACGTCGGGCTGGGGGATACGGTGACCTTTACCGGCGATACCCAGGACTTCAGCACTAAGGTCACCAGCCTGCGCAAGGTCGACTGGGAGAGCCTGCGACCGAACTTCTTCTTTATCTTCCCGGTCGGAGCGCTGGACGGGCAGCCCCAGAGCTGGCTGACCAGCTTCCGCTGGGAGAACGGCAACGGCATGCTCACCCAGCTTAACCGCGAGTTCCCGACCATCAGTCTGCTGGATATCGGGGCGATCCTTAAACAGGTCGGCCAGGTGCTGGAGCAGGTCAGCCGGGCGCTGGAGGTGATGGTGGTGCTGGTGACGATTTGCGGCGTGCTGTTGCTGCTGGCTCAGGTTCAGGTCGGGATGCGTCAGCGTCATCAGGAGCTGGTGGTCTATCGCACCCTGGGAGCAGGCAAAAAGCTGCTGCGTACCACCCTGTGGAGCGAGTTTGCCCTGCTGGGGCTGGTGGCAGGCCTGGTGGCGGCCATTGGGGCTGAAACCGCGCTGGCGGTGCTGCAGACCCGGGTGTTCGACTTCCCGTGGGAGCCGGACTGGCGCCTGTGGGTGATCCTGCCCCTTTGCGGAGCGATAATGCTCTCGCTGTGCGGCGGCTGGCTGGGTGCCCGTCTGCTGAAAGGCAAAGCCCTGTTCCGTCAGTTCTCCGGTTAATCCCCCTCCGCAATCATCACGCGCCGGTTAATATACCGGCGCGTTCCACTTAAGTAGCATAAAAAGATAATTCCTTGCGTTTTAGTGGCACAAATCATTAAAAACCGGGCAACACGAGCAGATAAATCCTGGTTAATATTCACCTGCTAAATAAATGGCAGTGTGTCTATCAAGGAAAAATAATGACCATAACTAAAAAAGCGCTGGCGGTAACGATCGGCGCAGCAGTGGCGTTGGCGTCTTTTGCATCCCAGGCTGAAATCACCGTACTGAAGCAGGATCCGCAGGCGGGTAACCCGCTGAGCCGTCTGAATTTCACCGTCGGTGGCAGTATCCGTCCTCAGTTCCAGAACATGACCGGCGACGACGGCAAGAACAGCTACAAGCGTAACGGCTTTGACGGCGGCACCCGCTTCCGTTTCGCAGCAGATTACTACTTGTTTGATGACATCAGCTGGATCAGCTATTACGAGCTGGGCGTGAACATTCCGGCCCAGTTCAACTGGGACAATCACCATGCCGACGGTGCGCACGACACCTCCCGCCGTATGCTCTACACCGGCCTGAAAAGCGACACCTGGGGTACTCTGACCTTCGGCCAGCAGAACAGCGTTTACTATGATGTGGTGGGCGCGAAAACCGATATCTGGGACTACGACATGATCGGCCAGGCACCGGGTAACGGCATCAACGGCGACTACGACGGCTCTTACCGTTCACGCCAGATGCTGAAGTACAAGAAAACCCTCGGTGATGCGGACATTTACGCCTCTTACCTGTTCGAAGACAGCGAATATCTGCCGGGCAACGGCCTGCGTTACAAGCGTAAAGGCGGCGGCTCGCTGGGTGTGGATTATCGTCTGACCACCGACCTGACCTGGGGCGCGGCCTGGAACTACACCCGCGCCGACATGCGTAACCCGGATAACGGCGACAGCAAGTCCTGGGATCAGAACATCCTCGGTACCGCGCTGAGCTGGACCCCGGACAACTGGACCTTCTCCACAGGCGGCGGCTGGTATCAGAACTTTATGACCAGCAAAAAAGTGTCAGTAAACGACTACTTCGCGGGCGATGCGTGGGGGATTGAGTACTTTGCGGGCTATAAATTCCCGATTGGTCAGTATGCGGTGAAATCCATCCAGCCTTACTTCATGGGCGATCGTATCGAGACCATGAATGGCCGTAACTACCAGCGCATCGACAACGGCGTGGGTATCAGCGTCCAGCTGGATTACGGTTTCCGTGTCGATTACGAGCACGTGTTCACCTCCAGCACCGACGATCTGGGCGATATGAACCTGGTGCGTCTGCGTTACGACTTCTAACCCTCACCCTAACCCTCTCCCTAAAAGGGAGAGGGGATAGTCGGGTAGAATATGTAGGCCGGATAAGCGTTAGCGCATCCGGCTTTTTTCAACGACTCAGCCAGCCAGCTACGTCCTCAAACGTCCCACGATAAACAATCTTGTCTGCCTTCTTCTCCAGCTGAAAGCGATACATCGGGTCGTAATAATCATTCAGCAGCGGTGCCAGCCAGCTAAAGTGCGCTTCGGTATCACCTGTGCGCTGTTGCTCGACGAGCGCGCTATCCAGCAGGGCCGTTAATTCAGCAAAACGCTGTAACCCCAGCCGACGGCGGATGGCAAACAGGCCGTGGTGCAGGTACTCACCGTACTCAATCCAGCCCGCCTCTTCACCCCGCGCGGTACGAAAGGCCTGCCACATCTGCTCGAAATACTCTTCCCGCAGACGCTCCAGGCGCACCTCGAACGGATCTTCCACCACCGCAATCGGCGACTGCACCATGCGGTCACGCAGGCACTCCGGCAGATGGTTAGAGCCAATCATTCGCCCCTCGTCTTCCAGCACCCAGCGCGTGGCGTCTTTTTTCAGCAGCTCCACCGCGAGATGATTTTCAAAGCTGGCCTGCGAAAGCTGTGGCGTCAGCGTGCGGCCAAACGACGAACCGCGATGGTGCGCCAGCCCTTCCAGATCGATTCCGTCAGGACGGGCCTTCACCAGCAGGGTCTTGCCGCTGCCGGTACAGCCGCCAATCAGTACGGTCGGCTTCTGCACCTGCTCGACGGTGGCCTGTATTGCCGCCTGGCGCAGGGCTTTGTAGCCCCCGCGGATCAGCGGGTAATCGACGCCAGCCTCTTTCAGCCACGACTGCGTGATGTGCGAGCGCTGCCCGCCCCGGGCGCAACAGAGATACCCCTGGGGTTGCGCGAGGCAGGCGGTGCGCCAGGCCTCGAGGCGCTGATTACGTGTCTCGCCGCTCACCAGCCGATGGCCGAGGGCAAGGGCCGCCTCCGGCCCCTGGCGTTTATAGCAGGTGCCCACGGCGGCACGCTCGTCGTCATTCATTAACGGCAGGTTGATAGCCGCAGGCATGGCGCCCTGGGCAAATTCCACGGGGGCACGCACATCAATTATTGGCGTGTCGGAAGTAAGAATGGCGCGGTAGTCCGTCCCATCGTTCATAAGGATCCCTCAAAACAGCGATGGGCAGGATTTTACGCCGGGGAAGGGGAATAGCAACTCCCCGGCGGTGGGGCTTAGCTCAGCGTGGACTGCGCCCAGGCGATACCGCTGGCGTATTCCGGCGGCAGCAGAGGCACAATGGCGTCGAGCGTTGCGCTCAGGCGAGGAATGTCGCTGTCGTTCAGGTTGAGGTGGCCGACCTTGCGCCCCGGACGCACCTCTTTGTCATACCAGTGCAGATGCACCAGGGGCAGATTCAGCCAGTCGTAGTTCAGATCGGTGCCGATCAGGTTGATCATCACCGACGGGCTGTTGACCACCGGCTGCGGCAGCGGCAACCGGGTGATGGCGCGCAGGTGCAGCTCAAACTGGCTGATGGAAGCGCCGTTTTGCGTCCAGTGGCCGCTGTTATGCACGCGCGGGGCCAGCTCGTTGATCAGCAGGCCGTCCGGGGTGACAAAGCACTCCATCGCCATCACGCCGACGTAGCCCAGCTCCTGCATAATGGCCGAGAGCATACCTTCGGCCTGCGCCTGCTGGGCCGCATTGGCCTGCGGGAAGACCACGCTGGTGCGCAGAATGCCGTCCTGATGCAGGTTGTGGGTCAGAGGATAAAAGACGGTGCTGCCGTCGTGGGCGCGGGCACCCACCAGCGACACTTCGCCGCTGAAGTTAATTCCCTGCTCAACGATGCACTCGCCGTAGCACTCATCCGGCAACTGGTTGGTTTCACCGGCGCGTAGACGCCACTGGCCGCGTCCGTCGTAGCCGCCAACCCGGCGCTTGACGATCGCCAGCTCGCCCAGGGTGGCAAACACGCCGGGCCACTGGCCTTTCTCGGTCAGCAGCTGCCACGGCGCGGTGGCCAGGTGCAGATCGTCGAACAGCTGTTTTTGCGTCAGACGGTCGGCAATGATCGGGAAGACGTCGCGGTTAACAAACGCGTTGTGGCGAGCCAGCTCCCGGGTTAACGGGGTTTCTGGCCAGCGCTCAATTTCTGCGGTGATCACGCTTTGCTGAAACGGCACCGCTTCGGGTTCATCGTCCAGCCCGACCGGCCAGACGGCGATCCCCAGTGGTTCACCGGCCTGACGCAGCATGCGGCCTAACTGACCGTTACCGAGGACGCAAACCTGTTTCATGCCGCACCTCGCGGGTCCGGGTTCTCCAGTACCTCGTCGGTCTGGGCGGTACGCCATGCGACCAGGCGCTGATGCAGTTCTTTATCGTGCGTGGCGAGGATCTGTGCCGCCAGCAGGGCGGCGTTAGCGGCACCGGCTTTACCAATCGCCAGCGTCCCCACCGGAATACCGCGCGGCATCTGCACGATGGAGTAGAGGCTGTCGACGCCGCTCAGGGCAGCGCTTTGTACCGGGACGCCGAGCACCGGCACCAGGGTTTTGGCGGCAATCATGCCGGGCAGATGCGCGGCCCCGCCAGCACCGGCAATAATCACCTGATAGCCGTTCTCTTCTGCGCCTTCGGCGAAGCTGAACAGTTTATCGGGGGTGCGGTGTGCGGAGACCACTTCAACGTGGTGAGGAACGTTCAGGATGTCAAAGATTTCGGCGGCGAACTGCATGGTAGCCCAGTCGCTTTTGGACCCCATCACGATGGCGACACGCGCCGGATTATTGCTGGAAGACATGCGTCTTAAAACTCCTGTGGTGCTCAATTCTCGGCTTTTGAGGTGACAGAGAATAGCACGATAGCCAGGCAAGGAAAACGGTTGCGCGGCTAAAACTTCTGCCAACGTCCGTCTGTTGCAGGAACAAAAAAACCGCCTTTCGGCGGTCTTTTCACAGGATGCTTACGCCATCGTTACAGCAGATTGCCTGCGGTCAGGTTCTCTTTGTCGAAGGCATGGTTCACATCAATATGATTCTGCTGGAACCTGGTGTCGATATTCGACCCGGCCTCCGGCATGGAGACGTGATGCTCTGCAGCCATTGCACCAGATGACAGTGAAGCGGCCAGCAGCAGGGCGCTGACGATGCTGATATTTTTCATTCTCTTTTCCTTCTTCATCGTATTGTCGCTGTCGCTGGGCTCTTATCTGGCGGCACGGCAATCAGTTAAATTATTTAGTCAGTTCAGCGGTCATGTGCACGCGGTTGTCGAACTGGGCGCTGGTGATTTTGTACGCGGCGCCTTCTTTAGCGGCCTGGGCGGCAATTTGCGCTTCGGCACGGTCCAGGGTAGAGGCGGTAGCGCTGACGCTCTGAGCGAAAGAACCGAAAGAGATCAGAGAAAGCGCGGCAACTGCAACGAAAGTTTTGATGGATTTCATGGTCGTATTCCTTAAATGATTTTGTTTGGGGTAGGGCGTTGTTGCCCTGATGTGAGTAATCATAGGCCGACCAGAGTGTGATTAAAATCAAAACAATTTGCCGATACTATTCAAAAAAATTGAATGATTTTCAGGGGGGGGGATTCAGAACGGGAAAGCAATCAGCTCCACGCCTTCGGGCGTGACCTTGATCATCGAGCCTTCGGTGTGCCAGGCCCCTAGCACCACGCGGTGAGCGGGCTCGCCGTTGACGGTCAGATCGTGCACGTCCGGGCGATGGGTATGGCCGTGGATCAGCCACTGCACCTGATGTTTCTCCATCACGCTGACGACCGCCTGCGGGTTAACGTCCATGATGGTCATCGATTTGCTGCTGTTGGCGGCTTTACTGCCGGCGCGCATCTTCGCCGCAATGCGGCTGCGGATAAACAGCGGCAGGGCGAGAAACAGGGTCTGGATCCAGGGGGTATGCACTTTGGCGCGGAACGCCAGATAGCCAGTATCGTCGGTGCAGAGGGTGTCGCCATGCATAATCAGCACGCGGCGGCCATACAGGTCGAGGACGGTCTCTTCCGCCAGCAGAGTCATGCCGCTTTCACGGGCAAAACGCTTGCCGATCAGAAAGTCGCGATTGCCGTGGATAAAGAAGCAGGGGACGCCGGAATCAACCAGCGTTTTAAGCGCACTCGCTATTTCGCGGTGCAGCGGGTTGGGATCGTCGTCGCCAATCCAGGCTTCGAACAGATCCCCGAGGATGTAGAGCGCGTCGGCGTGACGGGCTTCACCCTGTAAAAAACGCAGAAAACCGGCGGTGATCGCCGGTTCTTCTGTTTGCAGATGCAGATCTGCAATAAAGAGTGTCGCCACGAATTATTCGCTGACGGTCACGCTTGTGATCACTACGTCTTCTTTTGGAACGTCCTGGTGCATACCGCTGCGGCCGGTAGAAACGCCTTTGATCTTCTCAACAACGTCCATGCCTTCAACCACTTCTGCGAACACGCAGTAGCCCCAACCCTGCAGGCTTTCGCCAGAGAAGTTCAGGAAGTCGTTGTCTGCCACGTTGATGAAGAACTGCGCGGTTGCAGAGTGCGGAGCCTGAGTACGGGCCATTGCCAGCGTACCACGGGTGTTTTTCAGACCGTTGTTGGCTTCGTTTTTGATTGCCGCTTTGGTCTCTTTCTGGTTCATGCCAGGCTCAAAACCGCCGCCCTGAATCATGAAACCGTTAATAACACGGTGGAAAATGGTGTTGTTGTAGAAACCTTCGCGGCAGTAGTCCAGGAAGTTTTTAACTGTTTCAGGCGCTTTGTCATCAAAGGTCTTGATTACGATATCGCCATGATTAGTGTGGAAAGTAACCATTTTTGCATCCTGTTCCGTTTATAGTGGTGCTTCGACCCCGCGGGGGGCCACAATAAGCGCTTGTTATAGCATAACCTCACGGCGCGATCACCTTGCATTGTGTGCTGCTTCGCGTTTGAATTACGGGTAGAATACGCGGTTTTCACCCACACACGTCTCACATGGAATCTTCGATGTTAAAAATCTTCAACACACTGACGCGCCAAAAAGAGGAATTCAAACCTATTCATGCCGGGGAAGTCGGCATGTACGTGTGTGGTATTACCGTTTACGATCTCTGTCATATCGGCCATGGCCGTACCTTCGTCGCCTTCGACGTGGTGTCACGCTATCTGCGTTTCCTCGGGTACAACCTTAAGTATGTACGCAATATCACCGATATCGACGACAAAATTATCAAGCGTGCTAACGAGAACGGCGAAAACTTCGTCGCATTAGTCGACCGCATGATTGCCGAAATGCACAAGGATTTTGACGCGCTGAATATCTTGCGCCCGGACCTCGAGCCGCGTGCCACGCACCATATCCCTGAGATCATTGAGATCACCGAACAGCTGATTGCCAAAGGTCACGCCTACGTGGCGGACAACGGCGACGTGATGTTCGACGTCCCGACCGATCCGCACTACGGCCAGCTCTCCCGTCAGGACCTGGATCAGCTTCAGGCCGGGGCGCGCGTGGACGTGGTGGACGTGAAGCGCAACCCGATGGACTTCGTGCTGTGGAAGATGTCCAAAGAGGGCGAGCCAAGCTGGCCATCGCCGTGGGGCGCGGGCCGTCCGGGCTGGCACATCGAATGTTCGGCCATGAACTGCAAACAGTTGGGTAATCACTTCGATATTCACGGCGGCGGTTCAGATCTGATGTTCCCGCACCATGAAAACGAAATTGCCCAGTCCACCTGCGCCCACGACGGCGAGTATGTGAACTACTGGATGCACTCCGGGATGGTGATGATTGACCGCGAGAAGATGTCCAAATCGCTGGGCAACTTTTTCACCGTGCGCGACGTGCTGAAGTATTACGATGCCGAAACCATCCGCTACTTCCTGATGTCCGGCCACTATCGCAGCCAGCTGAACTACAGCGAAGAGAACCTCAAGCAGGCGCGTTCCGCCCTGGAGCGTCTGTACACCGCCCTGCGCGGGACCGACACTTCCGTGGCCGCAGCCGGTGGCGAGGCGTTCGAAGCCCGCTTTGTCGAGGCGATGAACGACGACTTCAACACCCCGGAAGCCTACTCGGCGCTGTTTGATATGGCCCGTGAAGTGAACCGTCTGAAAGGCGAAGATGCCCATGCCGCTAACGCGCTGGCCTCCCATATGCGTAAGCTGGCTGGCGTGCTGGGTCTGCTGGAGCAGGAGCCGGAAGTGTTCCTCCAGAGCGGTGCTCAGGCGGATGATGGCGAAGTGGCGGAGATTGAAGCGCTGATCAAAGCCCGTCTGGAAGCCCGTCAGGCGAAAGACTGGGCCGCAGCTGATGCCGCGCGAAACCGTCTCACCGAGATGGGGATCATCCTGGAGGATGGCCCGCAGGGCACCACCTGGCGCCGTAAATAAGTCCGTAATGCCCGGCGGCGCGATGCTTGCCGGGCCTACAAAAGCACGAACGTAGGCCGGGTAAGCGCAGCGCCACCCGGTTTTTTTTACCGCCGCCGCCACCACAACAACCCCATCAGCACCACCCCCGGCAACCACACCCACAGCAGTTCCGAAAGAATCACCTGATGCCCGTAAGGTGTGGTGTAGCGCGACAGCGCAAAGGGCGCGACCTTGATCACCTGCCAGGGCGCAAAAAAGCGTTCATCCGACCACGGCCACAGCCAGCCGACTCCTTTCCCGCCCGTCGTCACCGAGTCCAGCAGGCTGTGCGACAGCAGCGATACGGTTAAAAACAGCCAGCAGCGCACCAGGCCAGCCCTGAACCATCGTCGGGCGACTAACACGCAGAGTAACGGCACTACAAAAGCGAACAGCAGGGAGTGGGTAAAGCCGCGATGACCAAAAATATTGCCGTAGGCGACACCGAACTTAAACGACAGCACGTCGGCATCCGGCAGCATGGCGAGGACAATCCCGGCAAACAGCAGGCGAGGGGGAATAACCCGGGTGCCCAGCCCTAAGCCCAGGCAAATCGGTACCGCGGCGTGGGTAATGATGGTTGGCATAACAATTATCCATGGCAAATCATGGAAATATAGCAGAGCGCAGCTAAACGCAGAGCCGGGCGTAAATCTGAATTATGCCGATTCCCGGGCGATCAGCTGCCCCGACAGGGTAATGCGCTGGGTTTGCAGTTCAGGCTCTTTCAGCTTGCGGATCATCAGCCCCGCCGCCTGACGACCCGTCTCTTCGCTGGCGGAGGAGACATAGGTAAAGGACGGAGAGGTAAGGTTGACGTGCAGCATATCCTCAAACCCCACCAGCGCCACCTGCTGGGTCAGGAACACATCTTTCCCCACCGTGCGGCCGACGTGATGAATGCCGGAGATAGAACCGATCATCGCATCCGGCGAATGGCAGAGCAGGGCGGTGATGGTGTTGTTTTTCTCCAGCAGTTGCCGGGTAGCGAAACTCACCGCCCGCGTATCGTCGCTGCAGGCGGGAGCGGATTCATCCCGGAACACCAGCCCGTTTTGCGTCATCGCGCTGCGAAAACCGAGCAGACGCTGCTCGCGGATCAGATCGCCTTCCCTGCCGCCGAGATAGGCGATATGGCGATGGCCGCGCTCAATCAGATAGCGGGTGGCCAGATGCGCCGCCTGGCGGTTATCGCGCATCACCAGATTGCAGGTTTCATCCAGCAGCGACTGCGACACCGCCACCAGCGGCAGCGGACACTGACGGATCAATTCCGGCAGGGTGGCATGGCGGGTGTCAGACGCCAGGTAGATCACCCCGGCGACGCCCTGCTGCTTAAAGGAGAGCAGGCAGCGCTCCAGGTGCTCGCCATCGTTCAGCGGCTGGCCGAGAAAAACCATATAACCCTGCTTCTCAAGCTCCTGGACGATGCTCGCCATCACCTTGATGGAAAAGCTGTCGCTGAAGTCACGCAGGATCAGACCGATAAGATTAGAGGTATTGGCGCGGAGGTTGGCAGCGGCGACGTTATGCACGTAGCCCAGGGCGGTGATGGCGGCGTTGACTTTGTCGATCGTCGCCCCGGAGATCTTTCCTTTCTGACGCAGGACCAGCGAGACGGTGGAGACGGAAACCCCTGCCTCTCTGGCGACATCAATGATGCTGACCTTCTTCACATCTTCTCCCTGAAATGCCTGATAAGACAACGTCTCCCGTAAGATACAGGAGACGTGTCGGTCAGGCAGCTTATTATTTACCGATCATGGTGGACATGGTCTGGGCGATAAACTGCGCCCGGGCGCCAAAGATAACCTGAATGCCGGAGTCGCCGACGAAGACCACGCCGCGTGCGCCGAGGCCGTTCAGACCGTCTTTATCCACCATCTCGCTCTTCGCCACTTCCAGACGCAGACGGGTGATGCAGGAGCCGACGGAGTCGATGTTCTGCGCCCCGCCCAGCAGGCCGATAATCTCGGTGGCAATCTCCGTGTCCGTTTTGTCATTCGCATTGGCGGTGACTTCGGTGCGGCCCGGCGTTTTCACGTCGAAACGACGGATCACGAAGCGGAAGGTGAAGTAGTAAATCAGCGCCATCGGGATCCCGATGATAATGGCGTTGAGGAAGTTGGTCTGGTAGCCGTTAAACGACGGCAGGATCCCGAACGACAGGTAGTCGATAAAGCCGGCAGAGAAGGATTTGGCGATATGCGCATGCATCAGGTACATGGTCATGTACGCCAGGCCCGCCATGATGGCGTTAAAGACGTAGAGGATCGGCGCCACGAAGATAAAGGTGAACTCTACCGGCTCGGTGATCCCGGTCAGGAAGCAGGTGAGTGCGGCAGAGAACAGGATCCCGGCGGCGATCTTTTTGTTTTTGGTGTGCGCTTCGTGGTACATCGCCAGACAGGCCGCAGGCAGCGCGAACAGCATCAGCGGGAACTCGCCCTGCATGAACTTACCGGCGTTCTGGTAGGTGTCGCTGCTGAAGGATTTGGTGCCTTCTTCCAGCATTTTGAACCAGATAGTCTGGTCGCCGTGGATCACCTGGCCCGCCTGGGTGGTGTAATCCCCGAACGAATACCAGAACGACGGATACCAGATGTGGTGCAGACCCAGCGGGATCAGCGCACGCTCCACCAGACCAAAGATAAAGGTCGATGCCGCCTGGTTATCGCCGTTAACCACTACCGACAGGGCGTCGATACCGGCCTGGATATGTTGCCAGATGTACGGCAGCAGCAGGCCCATCAGGAACGACAGGAACGCCGTGGCAATGGCGACAAAACGCTTCCCGGAGAAGAAGCCAAGGAATTCCGGCAACTGCATGGTGTGAAAGCGGTTATAACACCAGGCAGCGAGGATACCGCACAGCAGGCCGCCAAAGACCCCCATCTGCAGCGTCGGGATGCCCACCACCATGGCGTATTTCCCGCCCTGGGAGGCCATCTCCGGCGTAATGCCGAGTACGGTGCCGATGGTAATGTTGGTGACAAACACCGCCACCGCCGCCGACAGCGCCGCGATCCCGGATTCAGATGCCAGCCCGACGGCCGAACCGATGGCAAACAGCATCGGCAGGTTATCAAAAATGACGCCGCCCGCGTTCATCATCAGCGGCAGGTGGAACTTATCCCCGAAGGCCAACAGCAGGCCTGCAGCGGGAAGCAGTGAGATCGGCAGCATTAAGGCGCGACCAATCATCGATAATTTCGACAACGATTTAACAAACCCTGATATCAGACTCATGCTGATTTCCCCCGAGTAGCGCTTTTTTAGGCGCTGTTATTGTAAGTAGAACGTTTTAGTAGAACGTTCTACTTATCGTGGGGAAAGTCTGAAAATCGCGCAACTTAATTTTCACATTTCAACAGATGAAATAGTGATTATTTGAAGTTGATCGATAATTAACCGCGATGGATGTGGGGGATTGGAGAAGAGGGGTTGTAGGCCCGGCAAGCGAAGCGCCGCCGGGCATCAGACGGCTCAGGCGGTAACCGTTACGCTCTGACCTTCAAAACTTACCGTCTGACCTGCAACAATCTTGCAGCGCTTGCGGGTCTCAACCACGCCATCCACTTTAACCAGACCGTCGGCAATGACGATCTTGGCCTGGGCGCCGCTCTCGCTCCAGCCTTCCAGCTTCAGCAGATCGCACAGCTCAACGTGCGGGTGTTTACCTAATGAAAAAGTGGCCATCTTACGCTTCCTCTACGTCGTGATACTCAACGCACGCCTGCAAAGTATTCTGAATCAGTGTAGCGACGGTCATCGGACCAACGCCGCCCGGAACCGGGGTGATATAAGAGGCGCGGGCAGCGGCATCGTCGTACACCACATCGCCTACCACTTTGCCGCTCTCCAGACGGTTAATCCCCACGTCCACGACAATCGCCCCTTCTTTGATCCACTCACCCGGAATAAAGCCCGGTTTGCCTACGGCCACGATCAGCAGGTCGGCATTTTCGACGTGCTGACGCAGATTTTTGGTGAAGCGGTGGGTGACGGTGGTGGTGCAGCCAGCCAGCAGCAACTCCATGCTCATCGGGCGACCCACGATATTGGATGCGCCAATCACCACGGCGTTCAGGCCGTAGGTGTCGATGTTATAACGCTCCAGCAGCGTAACGATGCCGCGCGGGGTGCACGGACGCAGGCGCGGCGCACGCTGGCACAGACGGCCAACGTTGTACGGATGGAAACCGTCCACGTCTTTGTCTGGCGCAATACGTTCCAGCACCTTCACGTTGTCGATGCCCGCAGGCAGCGGCAGTTGGACCAGAATGCCGTCGATCGCGTCATCGGCGTTCAGGGTATCAATCAGCTCCAGCAGCTCTGCTTCGGAAGTGGTTTCCGGCAGATCGTATGAGCGGGAGAGAAAGCCCACCTCTTCACAAGCTTTACGCTTGCTGCCGACATAAATTTGCGATGCCGGGTTGCTGCCGACCAGCACAACGGCCAGCCCGGGGGCGCGTTTTCCGGCCGCTGTACGCGCCTTCACTTTTTCCGCAACCTCAGAGCGCACCTGCTGCGCAATCGTTTTACCGTCAATAATCTTTGCTGCCATCAGAGAGAAGATTCCATCTGTAAGGTATGAAAGGGGGATTGCGCATATTTTGTCAGAAGCGAGGGCTGATGTCAGTCACACTTTGCGAGATTTCACCATTCCCCTGCCGCGCCCCCCGATAACCCCGCATTCTGGATGGGTACTTTCTTAGGCGATTTTAGGAGGTAACCGGGTTAACTGGCAGTATTTGGGCATATTCACCGCTTTATTCCTGGGCTACTTTAGCCACGTCCAAAATAATGCATCAATTATGCAAGTGATAGTCACCCTACTTTCCGGTTGCCATCGGGAAGGGCTTTTTACATTTAAAGGAAAACCTATGAATTTAACTTCTATTTCAGCGGCTGTGGTTGCTACTCTGGTATTAATGTCTGGCGCAGTCTGGGCTGAAGATCCGCCAGCGGTTTCGGTTAATGGCGGCACCGTGCATTTTAAAGGTGAATTAGTCAACGCGGCCTGTGCAGTAAATACCAAATCTGCCGATCAGATTGTTTATCTGGGGCAGTACCGGACGGCGAAATTTACCAAAGTGGGCGACACCACGGTAAATATCCCGTTTACCATTCAACTGAACGACTGCGATCCGGCGGTGGCGAAAACCGCGTCCGTGGCCTTTACCGGTCAGATTGATGCCACTGACGACACCCTGCTGGCAGTCTCTTCCGGCAGCAACGACAACGCGGCGAAAGGCGTGGGCATTGAAATCCTCGACAATAAATCCAGCACGCTGACCCCGGATGGCGCCAGCTTCTCTGCGGCCCAGGCGCTGATTGAAGGCTCCAACACCCTGAACTTTGCCGCACGTTATAAAGCGACCGCGGCGACCACCCAACCCGGCCAGGCAAACGCCGACGCAACCTTCGTGATGAAGTACGAATAATAGCGCGTCAGGTCTCAGGGATGAGACCTTTTACCTTGTGTCTGGCTAACGTTTATTTCTGACGACATACAGATCTGTAAATATTTTATTAAAGGTAACCTGGTGATGAACCTGATCGTTAAATCGGGCGCGGTTGTTTATTTTGTTTATAGCCTTATATCCGGGGTCGCCTGTGCATCGGGGGGGATTGCTCTGGGGGCCACCCGGGTTATTTATCCGGCAGAGGCGCAGCAGACCTCCCTTGCAATGACCAACAGCAATAAGCAAGAGCGCTATTTAATTAATGCCTGGATTGAAAACGAGCAGGGAAAAAAAGAAAAAACCTTCGCCGTGACGCCACCGCTGTTTGTCAGCGAGCCGAACAGTGAGAACACCTTGCGGATTATTTACGCCGGACCGCCGCTGCCCGACGATCGCGAATCGCTCTTTTTTATGAACGTGAAGGCGATCCCGTCGGTGAATAAAGCCAGTCTGGAAGGCAAAAACGTCCTGCAGCTGGCGATTTTGTCGCGGATCAAGCTCTTCGTGCGGCCAGCCAGACTAGAGATGCCGCCGGAGGAAGGCCTGTCGCACCTGCGCTTTGCGCGCGCAGGCAACTACCTGAAGGTGAGTAATGCCTCACCTTATTACATCACGCTGGTCAATATTCAGCTCGGCGGGCAGAAACTGGATAACCTGATGATCGCCCCAAAAAATCACGCCATGCAGGCGATCCCGGCCGGGGCCAGCGGCAGCCTCTCCTGGCAGAGCGTTAACGACTATGGCGCGATTACGCCAGCCCGCAGTGTCAGCCTGTGAGCAGAGGCAGGATCATGACGCACGCGCGAGGATGTTATTGCCCGATGGCAGTGGCCCTGATAACCACGATCTGGTCACCGCTGAGCCAGAGCGAAAGCTACTTTAACCCGGCTTTTTTAACCGACGGCACGGCCAATGTCGCGGATTTGTCGCGTTTCGAGCAGGGCCACCAGCAGGCACCGGGCACGTACCGCGTTGACGTCTGGCGTAACGATGAGTTTATCGGCACCCTGGATATACCTTTTGAGGCAGCAGAAGAGGACTCACCGCCGCCTGCCGGCGGGCTGACACCCTGTATTACCCGCGCCATGCTGGAGCGGATGGGGGTGAATGTGCCCGCGTTCCCGGCGCTGGCAACGGTGGCGGCAGGGCACTGTATCCCGCTGAAAACGGCCATTCCGGGCAGTGAAATTGACTTTAATTTTGCATCGCTACGTCTGAACATCAGCCTGCCGCAGGTGGCGATGCACAACAGCGCCCGCGGCTACATTCCTCCGGACCAGTGGGATCAGGGCATCCCGGCGATGCTGTTGAACTACAGCTTCAGTGGCAACCGGGGAACTGACGATGACAGCTATTATCTGAACCTGCAAAGCGGGCTGAATTATGGAGCCTGGCGACTGCGTAACACCGGCTCGTGGCGGGATACCCACAGCAACGGCAGTCGGCATACCGAATGGCAAAACATTGGCACCTGGGTGCAGCGCACGATCATTCCCCTGAAAAGCGAGCTGGTGGTGGGCGACAGCAACACCGGGAACGATGTCTTTGACAGCGTGGGTTTTCGCGGGGGACGACTGTACTCCTCCGACAGCATGTACCCCGACAGCATGCAGGGCTATGCCCCCACGGTGCGGGGCATCGCGCGAACGCCGGCCAAAGTGGTTATCCGTCAAAACGGGTACGTAATCTATCAAAGCTATGTCCAGGCCGGGGCCTTTGCCATCGCCGACCTGAACCCGACCTCATCAAGCGGCGATCTTGACGTCACGGTGGAAGAGAACGACAGCAGCCAGCAACGCTACACCGTGCCGTACTCAACCGTGCCGCTGCTGCAGCGTGAAGGTCGCCTGAAATATGATCTGGTTGCCGGAGATTACCGCAGCGGTAACCGCGACCAGGAGTCACCCTCCTTCGCCCAGGGGACGCTGATTGCGGGTCTTACGAAGGGCTACACGCTTTACGGCGGCACACAGCTCGCCGCACGTTACACGGCGCTGGCCCTTGGGGCGGGTAAAAATCTCGGCGACTGGGGAGCCCTCTCGCTCGATATCACCCACGCCCGCAGCCAGCTGGCGGACGACAGCCGCCACGAAGGGCAATCCCTGCGCTTCCTGTATGCCAAATCGTTGAACACCCTGGGGACACACCTCCAGCTGCTGGGTTATCGCTACTCAACCACCGGGTTTTACACCCTCGATGACGTGGCATGGCGCACGATGGAGCGCTATCAATATGGCGATGACAGCGACCATGACGGCGTGCCGGATGTGCAGAGTTATCACAACCTGGCGTGGAATAAAAAAGGGCGCCTGCAGGTCAATATTTCTCAGTCGCTGGGGGATTACGGCTCAGTGTATCTCTCCGGCAGCGAACAGACCTGGTGGGGAAACCGCGACGCCAGCGTCTGGTATCAGCTCGGCTATGCTGGCGGCATCCGGGGGGTGAGCTACTCCGTCTCCTGGTCGTGGAACCAGGCCGCGGAGATCGGTGGTACCGACAACATTGTTTCCCTGAATGTGTCGGTTCCGTTCAGCCTGTTTACCGGCCAGGGTTTTCGCCGCGACAGCGCGTGGGATCGTGCCTGGGCCACAGCCTCGGCGAGTCGTAGCCGTGGGGGCGATACCAGCGTGCAAACCGGCATCAGCGGCACGCTCCTGGACCAGCACAACCTGAGCTACAGCCTGACCCAGGGCCACAACAGTCACACCGGTGGCAGCGGTAGCGCCGGTGCCAACTGGCAGGCCACTTACGGCTCACTGGGGGCCGGGTATAACTACTCCCGCCAGCAGCACGATCTCAACTGGCAGGTGTCGGGCGGTGTGGTGGGGCATGCAGATGGTGTCACCTTAAGCCAGCCGCTGGGGGATACCAATGTGCTGATCAAAGCCCCGGGAGCATCGGGCGTCAGTATCGAGAACCAGACCGGGGTGAAAACCGACTGGCGCGGTTACGCGGTGATGCCTTACGCCACGGTGTATCGCTACAACCGCGTTGCGCTGAATACCAACACCATGAGCACCAGCACCGACATTGAAAACAACGTCAGCAGCGTGGTGCCTACTAAAGGCGCGCTGGTGCGTGCCAGCTTTGATACTCGCATCGGCGTGCGTGCTTTGCTGACCGTGAACCACGCCAGCCAGCCGGTGCCGTTTGGTGCCGTCGTGCGTGAGAGCAAAACGGGCGTCACCAGTATGGCGGGGGAGGACGGGCAGATTTACCTGAGCGGCCTGCAGCTTAGCGGTGAGCTGTTAATTCAGTGGGGCGAAGGCGCGAATGCACAGTGTCGCGCGCCCTACACGCTGCCGGAAAAGAGCCTGCAACAGGCGATCACGCTTAAGGAGATCCGCTGTGATTAATACCCGCTGCCTGCTGATGCCGCTGCTGGCATTGCTGCCCGCCGCACAGGCGCTGGCGAGCGTATGCGCCAACGAAACGGGCGTGCCGACGGATATCTTTTACGATCTGTCGGATACCTTTACCCATTCCAATAACCAGCCGGGGCAAATCGTCACCCTCAGCGAAAAATCCCAGTGGGTGGGCGTCAAGGCGATCTGCCCAAAAGGGACGACGGGAACCACCACCCTGCGCAGCTATGTCACGGATTTCCCGATCACCACAACGATGGATAACTACAAGTATTTGCGACTGAATGAGTATCTCGAGGGGGCGATGAAAATTACCGACAGCTATGCCGGCGTCTTTTATCCCCCGCAAAACTATATCCAGATGGGCAGCCATCCAAACGTGCCGAAGAACCAGGCCTTTCCGGTGCAAGATTCCAGCCTGATCTTCCGCCTGAAAGTGACGCGGCGGTTTATCAATATGGTGGTGATCCCGCGTGCAACGATGTTCCGCGTCTACGTCACGACAACCTCCTCCGACCCGTTCAGTACGCCGGTTTATACCCTCTCCTATAGCGGCACTATTCAGGTGCCGCAGAGCTGCGCGATCAACGTCGGGCAGATCGTGGAATTTGATTTCGGTGATATCGGCGCCTCGCTGTTTAGCAAAGCAGGGGCCGGAAACCGGCCTGAAGGGGTCTCGGCGCAGAGCAAAACTCTGGCCATCAAATGCACCAACGTCGAGGCCAACGCCTGGCTAACCCTGCGCATCGAGGCGGAAAAAGCCTCCGGCAGCATGCTGGTGTCCGATAACCCGGATGTGGGGTTTATGGTGGCGAATGCGTCCGGTACTCCGCTCACACCCAACCATCCCGGCAGCCTGATCCCGTTCCGTCTGGATGATAACGCCTCAGCGCAGGTGGGGATTATGGCGTGGCCGGTCAGTATCACCGGCCATAAACCGGCGGAAGGGCGCTTTACCTCGCGCGGCTATTTGCGCGTGGATTATCAGTAAGGAGACAACATGCGTACAGGGATCACGGGGGGGCTGGTCGCCGCTGCGCTGTGGCTGCCACACGCTCAGGCGGATTCGCCTCTGGGGCACATCAATATTCAGCTCTACGGCAACATTGTGGATTTTACGTGCGTGGCAGAAGGCAGTGACAGCAACAAAACGGTGCAGCTGGGTCGCTGGCCGACCCGACAGCTCAGTACCACGGGCAGCCGCACGCAGGCGATACCTTTTACCCTGAAGCTCACGGGCTGTCCGCCAGGGGCCGCGTCAGTCACCTTTTCTGGCATCGCGGATGCCAGTGATAACCAACTGCTGGCCCTGAATGATGCCAGCCAGGCTCGCTCGGTGGCGGTGGAAATTCTTGATGGGACCAAAACGCGTCTGCCGCTTCAGCAGGCCAGTCGCAAAGTGACTGTGGATGCGGCAGGAAATGCGGAGCTGGCGTTTTATGCCAACTATATTGCCACGGCTAACAATCCTCAGCCGGGGCGTGCCGACGCAGATGCGACTTTTATGATTAATTACTATTAAACGAGAAGCCTCCCTGAAACATTATGGTGTGACAGGGAGGGGCTTTATTTAAAGCAGTTCATGATCTTTGGCATAATCAATAAGTTCAACAATACTCTGCACGCCTAATTTCATATAGATATTTGACTTGTGGGCGCTAATTGTTTTATTGCTCAGTAATAATTGTGCAGCAATTTCTTTGTTCGATAATCCATTTGCCAGATAACGTAATACCGTGACTTCCCGGTTGGATAACGGCATGTCGGTCGGATTCCCTTTCCGCGTAGTTGAATGGTTTATAAGATTTAGCGTATCGGCAGGGAAGAATGAATATCCCCCAAGCAGCATCTGCACGGCATTATAGATATCACCCAGATCTTTTCGCTTGCTGACAAAGCCATTGGCCCCGGCACGCATGGCTCGCCCGGCATAAAAGGATTCTGATTTCGACGACAAGAACAGCACTTTAATTTTATTATTTAATTTTTTGATTCTTTTCAATAAGGTAAATCCATCCATTCCCGGAAGGTCAATATCAAGGATCACCATATCGACTGGGTGATGACGGATATGATCGAGGGCTTCATGGCAGTCTCCCGATTTAAGCGTGATGACAATGTTTTTATTTTTCTGTAGCAGGACTTCTATCGACATTCTGACAATAGGGTGTTCGTCCATAATGATGACGGATGCCGGTTTCATTGTTATGCCTCAGATTGTTTAAGCGCGGGTAAGCCGGAAGGATAGTTCTTATTCCCTGGAAAGAGCGAAAGCATCCTTGTTTACGTCATACTAAAAAGAGTCCCGCAGCGCAGTGACTGAAAAGAAATTAACCAGGTAAATGAAATTGTATTTTTCATTCACGGCTGGAATATGACTTAGTATACCTTTTAACGGTTGTGCGAAAAGTCTGAAGATTGACTTCATCCGGTTTCTCAACATGATCTTCTGGATAATTTAAGTGAATATTTTAAAAAGAGGCTAAATATCCACTAATTCTCATTTGCATGGATTATCGTGATTTTCTCATAATAAAAATAATACAACCCTCTGATTGTTAATTTTTTGTGATGGTCGCTGGCACCCGTAAAACGTTCCTCATGCCGGGATCGCAGGATCGTCTGCATGCCATTCAGTGCCCCAGGGCGAGGAATGCTGAAGTAATTTGTTTTACATCATTATCATAATATTAACCGACTCAACCAAACCTTAACGACTGAGCAAAAATGTTGCAATGCGCCCGTCGGTCGGGATTTAACGTTGCTGAAAGGGGAAATTAGGAATAGTTGCTATTGTTTGTAAGTTGTTAAATTAATGCATAAAACTCACAACAACGCCTCAGTCATCTCGTAACGATCCAGGGGATAACGTGTTAACCGGCCAGGCGATGCAACAGGTGCAGCAGCGCCTGGCGGCGATGCAGGCCGAGCTTATCAATGATGCGCCCCACCCGGTAGACGATGCGGCTGTAAGGGCGATCGCACAGGCACGCAATGTTGCGTAACGACTCCCCACAGGTTAACAGGCGCAGAATGGCCCACTCCTCCCGTGTAAACCGCTCCCCGCCAGAGGTGACGGGGCGATGGTTGCGGGAGAGCTTCTGCTGAAGCAGGGCGGAAGAGGACTGGCGTTCAATGAGGTTAAACGGACCGGCAGCCCGGCAAAAAAGCCGTTGGTCGACATCATCCGCACGCACCAACAGATGGACCGGCGTGTAGGGGGGATACAGCCTCAGCCTGCGCAGGCTGTCGAGCGTATCCATCAGGGGCAGCGTCCGGCACTCCATATCAACCACCAGCCTTGCCGAGGGCCACTGCTGGATAGCGCTTATTGCAGGCGTAAGGGTGTCGAACTGACGGCAGTGGTTCAGTGGGAAGGGACCAGCCTGTAACCCGGTACAGAGAAAACGATCGTTGGTGACCAGCACCAGCCAGGGGGCATCTGTTTTACGGCGCTGATTGATGGACTGGCTCAGGTAAACAAGGCGGTCAAAAAAGGGCGCACTGAAGGGGGGGTGTGCGAAACCTATAGAATCACTTCCCGTGCGACGCCGTCGGTAGCGGCGTACATTGATGCGCATATCATCCCTCTGCTGTTTGAGAAGCTGAGCGCAACAGTCGGATCAGGCCATTTTTTGGCAGAGCAGAAAAGCATGCGGCACCCACTTCACTATCCTGGTGTGTTCCGGCATACGGGCACCGGAACATCGCGGGTAGTGTGCGGGCAAACGGGGGGCGAAAATAGCAGGCGCGGCTTAATTATGGCTAAGGCATTTCGTAGTT
This sequence comes from Leclercia tamurae, assembly GCF_025566055.1. Lineage (GTDB taxonomy): Bacteria > Pseudomonadota > Gammaproteobacteria > Enterobacterales > Enterobacteriaceae > Enterobacter > Enterobacter tamurae. The sequence goes on along the minus strand of NZ_JAMHKS010000072.1, from coordinate 62,175 downwards.
ATTCGGTGTGCGCCATGGCGAAAAAACAGACGTCTTCCTTCAGGAACCGCGGGCAACAGGATATAAGAGAAGCGATCGCGCCAAAAGGCATTGACTCATCAGACATTGACCGTATAATTCCAGGCGTTTCACCACCTCGCACTACACGCATTTCCATGCGCCCTTAGCTCAGTTGGATAGAGCAACGGCCTTCTAAGCCGTAGGTCAAAGGTTCGAATCCTTTAGGGCGTACCATTTAAGTCTGTCAGTTACCCCTTCATCCCTGGTTATCTGTAAAAAAGCTGCCGTTTTCAATGGACTGCCCTGTGCTGGCCTGCGTTCAGCCGACTAACCCGCTACTTTGTTGATCTACCTACCGCATTTACCTCCATTGGGGTATGCACCTCTAACACATCCTGAAATATCTTATCTGCAAAAATAACCACGCACAGACAGTGCGGTTTTTATTGTCGCTTCGCCATCCAGGCAAGTGTCGTTATGGAAGGGCGGTGTCATGGTTGATCTCTCCCGTCGGGGCGTGCTGACAGGCAGATGGCGTCACGCCAACAGCGGGATCCGTCCACCCTGGAGCGGGGAAGCAGAACGCTTTTTTGCCCAGTGCACCCGCTGCGACGCCTGCATCCAGGCCTGTGAAAACCACATTCTTGAACGCGGCCAGGGGGGCTATCCGACCGTCAATTTCCAGTTGGGCGAATGCAGCTTCTGCGCGGCCTGCGCGCAGGTCTGTCCTGAGTCACTCTTTCTTACGCGCCACACCAGGGCCTGGGATCTGATTTTTACCGTCGGGGCACATTGCCTCGCCTATCAGTCCGTTGAGTGTCATCGCTGTCAGGACAGCTGCGAGCCCATGGCGATCGGGTTTCGTCCCGGGCTGTCAGGCATTTATCAGCCGCAGCTCAATCATCAGGCATGTAACGGATGCGGGGCCTGTGTCGCCAGCTGCCCGGTATTGGCCATTAACGCGGAGTATCCCCATGCACACCAGCTGGCAAGTCTGCAGCCTGATTGTTCAGGCTAAACCTCAGCACATCAGCACCCTCAGCGCCCGGTTGAGTGACTTTGCTGGCTGCGAGGTCGCCCTCAGCGACAGGGAGAGCGGTCAGATGATCGTGGTGGTCGAGGCGGAACACCACGACACGCTAATGCAAACAATTGAGTCGGTACGCAACGTTACGGACGTACTGGCGGTGTCGCTGGTTTATCACCAGCAGGATGAGCAAGGTGAGGAAACACCATGAAACTCAGTCGTCGTAGCTTTATGAAAGCTAACGCCGTTGCGGCCGCTGCGGCGGCTGCCGGGCTAAGCGTGCCGGGCGTGGCCCGGGCGGTTGTGGGGCAGCAGGAAGCCATCAAGTGGGATAAAGCGCCATGCCGTTTTTGCGGTACCGGCTGTGGCGTGCTGGTGGGGACCCAGCAGGGGCGGATTGTGGCCTGTCAGGGCGATCCGGAAGCGCCGGTTAACCGCGGCCTGAACTGCATTAAGGGCTACTTCCTGCCCAAAATCATGTACGGAAAGGATCGCTTAACCCAGCCGCTGCTGCGCATGAAGGAGGGCCAGTACCATAAAGAGGGTGAGTTTACCCCTATCAGCTGGGAACAGGCCTTCGATGTGATGGAAGAGAAGTTCAAAACCGCGCTGAAAGAGAAGGGCCCCGAGTCCATCGGCATGTTCGGTTCCGGCCAGTGGACTATCTGGGAAGGCTATGCCGCCGCCAAGCTGTTTAAAGCCGGGTTCCGCTCCAACAACATCGATCCGAACGCGCGTCACTGCATGGCGTCGGCGGTGGTGGGCTTTATGCGTACCTTTGGGATGGATGAGCCGATGGGCTGCTATGACGATATTGAGCAGACCGACGCCTTCGTCCTGTGGGGCGCTAACATGGCGGAGATGCACCCGATCCTCTGGTCGCGCATCACCAACCGCCGCCTGTCGGACCCGAACGTCACCGTCGCCGTACTCTCCACCTTCCAGCACCGCAGCTTTGAGCTGGCGGATAACGGCATGATCTTCACCCCGCAAACCGACCTGGTGATCCTCAACTATATCGCCAACTACATCATTCAAAACGACGCGATTAATCAGGATTTCTTCAGCAAGCACGTCAACCTGCGCAAAGGGGTCACGGATATCGGCTACGGCCTGCGTCCAACCCATCCGCTGGAAAAAGCGGCGAAAAACCCGGGGTCGGATGCCTCCGAGCCGATGAGCTTTGAGGACTACAAAGCCTTCGTGGCGGAGTACAGCCTGGATAAAACCGCGGAAATGACCGGCGTGCCGAAGGATCAGCTGGAAGCGCTGGCGAAGCTGTATGCCGATCCGAACAAGAAGGTCATCTCCTACTGGACGATGGGCTTCAACCAGCATACCCGCGGCGTGTGGGCCAACAATCTGGTCTACAACATCCACCTGCTGACCGGCAAAATTGCCCAGCCGGGCTGCGGGCCGTTCTCCCTGACGGGCCAGCCTTCCGCCTGCGGCACCGCCCGTGAAGTGGGTACCTTCGCCCACCGTCTGCCGGCGGACATGGTCGTTACCAACGACAAGCACCGTGCGATCTGCGAGCAGCAGTGGCAGATCCCCGCCGGAACCATTCCGGCGAAAGTGGGGCTGCACGCCGTGGCCCAGGACCGCGCCCTGAAGGACGGTAAGCTGAACGTCTACTGGACGATGTGCACCAACAACATGCAGGCCGGGCCGAACATTAACGAAGAGCGCATGCCGGGCTGGCGCGATCCGCGCAACTTTATCATCGTCTCCGACCCGTACCCGACCGTCAGCGCCCTTGCCGCAGACCTGATCCTGCCTACCGCGATGTGGGTTGAGAAAGAGGGCGCCTACGGCAACGCGGAACGTCGCACCCAGTTCTGGCGTCAGCAGATTAAAGCCCCGGGCGAGGCCAAATCCGACCTCTGGCAGTTGGTGGAATTTGCGCGCCGCTTTAAAACCGACGAGGTCTGGCCGGAAGAACTGTTGGCGCAGAAGCCGGAGCTGCGCGGCAAAACCCTGTTCGAGGTGCTGTTTGCCACCCCTGCGGTGACGAAGTTCCCGCTGAGCGAGATGGCGGAAGACCAGTTGAACGACGAATCCCGCGAGCTGGGTTTCTATCTGCAGAAAGGGCTGTTTGAAGAGTACGCCTGGTTTGGTCGCGGTCACGGTCACGATCTGGCCCCGTTCGATGAGTACCACAAGGCGCGCGGATTGCGCTGGCCGGTGGTGGACGGGAAAGAGACCCAGTGGCGCTACAGCGAAGGCCATGACCCGTACGTCAAAGCGGGCGAGGGCTATAAGTTCTACGGCAAGCCGGATGGCAAAGCGGTGATCTTCGCCCTGCCGTTCGAACCGGCCGCCGAAGCGCCGGACGCCGAGTTCGACCTCTGGCTCTCCACCGGCCGCGTGCTGGAGCACTGGCACACCGGCAGCATGACGCGCCGCGTGCCTGAGCTGCACCGCGCCTTCCCGGAAGCGGTGCTGTTTATTCACCCGCTGGATGCCAAAGCGCGAGATCTGCGTCGCGGTGAAAAGGTGAGAGTGATCTCCCGCCGGGGTGAAGTGATGTCTATTGTCGAAACCCGGGGCCGGAACCGTCCTCCGCAGGGACTGGTCTATATGCCGTTCTTCGACGCCGCGCAGATGGTCAATAACCTGACCCTCGACGCGACGGATCCGCTCTCCAAAGAGACGGATTTCAAGAAGTGCGCCGTTAAGCTGGCGAAGGTGTAATTGCGATGTCCCGGTCTGCGAAACCGAATGGCCGCCGCCGCTTTCTGCGCGATGTACTGCGCACCGCGGGTGGGCTGGCCGCCGTGGGCGTCGCGCTGGGATTACAACAACATACCGCCCGCGCCGCCGGCGTGCGGTTGCGTCCGCCCGGGGCGCTGGACGAAGAAGCTTTTGCCCGCGCCTGCGTACGCTGCGGCCAGTGCGTGCAGGCCTGTCCGTACGACACCCTGAAGCTGGCGACGCTGGCCTCGGGGCTGTCGGCTGGCACGCCGTACTTTGTGGCACGCGATATCCCTTGCGAAATGTGCGAAGACATTCCCTGCGCCCGGGTCTGCCCGAGCGGGGCGCTGGATCGCGGGATCGCCAGTATTGACGATGCGCGCATGGGGCTGGCGGTGCTGCTGGATCAGGAGAACTGCCTCAACTTCCAGGGCTTGCGCTGCGACGTGTGCTACCGCGACTGCCCAAAAATCGACGAGGCCATCACCCTCGAGCTGGATCGCAATCTGCGCACCGGCAAGCACGCCCGTTTTCTGCCCACCGTACACAGCGAGGCCTGCACCGGCTGCGGTAAATGCGAGAAGGTCTGCGTCCTGGAGCAACCGGCGATCAAAGTCCTGCCGCTGTCGCTGGCGAAAGGGGAGTTGGGCCATCACTACCGCTTCGGCTGGCTGGAGGGCAACGATGGCAAACCGTAAGCGTGATGCCGGGCGTGAAGCGCAGGCGAAAAAGGGCTGGTGGCGCAGCCACCGCTGGCTGGTTCTGCGTCGCCTCAGCCAGTTCGCCATTCTGGGGATGTTCCTCACCGGGCCCTGGCTGGGGGTGTGGATCCTGCATGGCAACTACAGCAGCAGCCTGCTGCTGGACAGGGTGCCGCTGACCGATCCGCTGATGGCTCTGCAAAGCCTCGCCAGCGGCCATCTGCCCGCCGTGCTGGCGCTGACCGGGGCGGTGATTATCACCCTGCTGTATGCCCTGGCCGGTAAGCGGCTGTTCTGCGGCTGGGTCTGCCCGCTGAACCCGGTAACGGATCTTGCCAGCGCCCTGCGCAGACGATTTGACCTGAATCACTCCGCGACCATTCCACGTCATATCCGCTATGTCGTGCCGGGAATGGTGCTGGCGGGTTCCGCGCTGACCGGCACGCTGCTGTGGGAATGGATCAACCCGGTTTCCCTGATGGGACGGAGCCTGGTGCTGGGCTTCGGCAGCGGCGCACTGTTGATTATCGCCCTGTTTTTATTTGATTTACTGGTCGTCGAGCACGGCTGGTGCGGGCATCTCTGCCCGACGGGCGCCCTGTACGGCGTGCTGGGCAGCAAAGGCGTGTTAACGGTGGCCGCACACGATCGCCACCGCTGCACCCGCTGTATGGACTGTTTCCATGTGTGCCCGGAACCGCATGTGCTGCGTGCCCCGGTGCTGGATGAGCAAAGCCCGGTGCAGGTGACCAGCCGTGACTGTCTGGTCTGCGGTCGCTGTGTCGATGTCTGTTCTGAGGATGTTTTTACACTAACTACGCGATGGAGTTCGGGAGCGAAACAATGAAAAGCCATGACCTGAAGAAGGCGCTATGTCAATGGATGGCCGGGCTTGCCCTGGTGGTGAGCGGCGCGGTGTGGGCCGCAAATGGCGTGGATCTCAGCCAGTCGCCGGAAGTCTCCGGGACCCAGGAGGGGACGATCCGCATCCAGAAAGAGCAGGGTCGCATGCCGCTGAACTATGTTAACCAGCCGCCGATGATCCCGCACAGCGTGGATGGCTATCAGGTCACTACCAACACTAACCGCTGCCTGCAGTGTCACGGCGTGGAGAGCTATCGCACTACTGGCGCGCCGCGCATCAGCCCGACCCACTTTATGGACAGCAACGGCAACGTCGGGGCCGAGGTGGCACCGCGTCGTTACTTCTGCCTGCAGTGCCACGTGCCGCAGTCTGACGCCGCGCCGATTGTGGAGAACACCTTCACCCCCTCGAAAGGTTACGGAAAATAAGAGGTCATGATGGAAAAGTCTACCCGTAAACCAGGCTGGATTAAGCGTCTCTGGCACTGGTGGCGTCGCCCCAGCCGCCTGGCGCTGGGTACGCTGCTGTTAATCGGCTTTGTCGGCGGCATTATTTTCTGGGGCGGTTTCAACACCGGGATGGAAAAGGCCAACACCGAAGAATTTTGCATCAGCTGTCACGAAATGCGTAACACGGTCTATCAGGAGTATATGGAGTCCGTGCACTACAACAACCGCAGCGGGGTACGCGCCACCTGCCCGGATTGCCACGTGCCGCACGAGTTTGTGCCGAAGATGATCCGCAAGATCCAGGCCAGCAAGGAGCTGTACGCCAAAGCCTTAGGACTGATTGATACGCCGCAGAAATTTGAAGCGCACCGTCTGGCCATGGCGCAAAACGAGTGGCGGCGGATGAAAGAGAACAACTCTCAGGAATGCCGTAACTGCCACAACTTTGAGTTTATGGATCTCACCGCCCAGAAAGGGGTCGCAGCGAAAATGCACGACCAGGCGGTGAAGGATGGACAGACCTGTATTGACTGCCATAAAGGGATTGCGCACAAGCTCCCGGATATGCGCCACGTCAAACCGGGCTTTTAACAGGATGTTAATGCGTGGGCCAACTTGAAGCCAAAGGACTGCTCTGCGAACGGGATGACCGAATCCTGTTCAGCGATCTCTCATTCCAGGTGAACGCCGGGGAGTGGATACAGATTACCGGGGGTAACGGCGCGGGGAAAACCACCCTGCTGCGGCTGCTCACCGGGCTGGCGCGCCCCGATGCCGGGGAGGTGTGCTGGCAGGGCGAGCCCCTGCATCGGGACCGCGACAGCTATCATCAACATCTGCTGTGGCTTGGCCACCAGCCGGGGATCAAAACCCGGCTGACGGCGCTGGAGAACCTGCGCTTTTTCCATCATCACGGCGACAGCGCCCGGTGTATGGATGCCCTTGCACAGGCGGGGCTGGCCGGCTATGAAGACATTCCCGTTAACCAGCTCTCCGCTGGCCAGCAGCGCCGCGTGGCGCTGGCACGTCTCTGGCTGACCCACGCCATCCTCTGGATCCTCGACGAACCCTTTACCGCCATCGATGTCAACGGCGTCGAACGCCTGACCCGGCGCATGGCCGACCACACCGCCCGGGGCGGGATGGTGATCATGACCACCCACCAGCCGCTGAACGTGGCGGGGGATAAAATCCGCCGTATCGCGCTGACCAGTGAGAGGGCCGGGCAATGATGTGGCGCATCTTCCGCCTTGAGCTGCGGGTAGCCTTCCGCCACAGCGCAGAGATCGCCAATCCGCTGTGGTTTTTCCTGATCGTCATCACCCTTTTCCCGCTGAGTCTTGGCCCGGAGCCGCAGCTGCTGGCGCGCATTGCCCCCGGCATTATCTGGGTCGCCGCGCTGCTCGCCTCGCTGCTGGCGCTGGAGCGCCTGTTTCGTGACGACCTGCAGGACGGCAGTCTGGAGCAACTGATGCTGCTGCCCCTGCCGCTCCCGGCGGTGGTGCTGGCGAAAGTGATGGCGCACTGGATGGTGACCGGACTGCCGCTGCTGATCCTCTCTCCGGTGATTGCGCTCCTGCTCGGCATGGACCTCTACGGCTGGAAAATTATGGCCCTGACCCTGCTGCTGGGCACGCCGACGCTGGGGTTCCTCGGGGCGCCTGGGGTGGGATTAACGGTCGGGCTCAAACGCGGCGGGGTACTGCTGAGCGTGCTGGTGCTGCCGCTGACCATCCCGTTACTGATTTTTGCTACCGCCGCGATGGATGCGGCTTCCATGCGCCTCCCTGTTGAGGGGTACATGGCTATTCTGGGCGCGCTGCTGGCTGGCAGCGCAACGTTAAGCCCGTTCGCGACGGCGGCTGCGCTACGCATCAGCGTGCAGTAGCGCGGTATTCATTCGTGTGTCTGAATCTGGTAACTGAACTATGTGGAAAACACTTCATCAACTGGCAATCCCGCCGCGGCTCTATCAGATCTGCGGCTACTTCATTCCGTGGCTGGCGATAGCCAGCGTCCTGGTGCTGGCCGCAGGCTGGATCTGGGGATTCGGCTTCGCCCCGGCGGATTATCAGCAGGGCGATAGCTATCGCATTATCTATCTGCACGTCCCGGCCGCCATCTGGTCGATGGGGATCTACGCCGGGATGGCAGTGGCGGCGTTTATCGGCCTGGTCTGGCAGCTGAAGATGGCCAACCTGGCCCTGGCGGCGATGGCACCCATCGGAGCGGTGCTGACCTTTATTGCGCTGGTGACCGGCTCGGCGTGGGGCAAACCGATGTGGGGCACCTGGTGGGTCTGGGATGCGCGCCTCACCTCTGAGCTGGTGCTGCTGTTTCTCTATATCGGCGTGATTGCCCTGTGGCACGCCTTTGACGATCGCCGGCAAGCCGGACGTGCCGCCGGGATCCTGGTGCTGATCGGCGTGGTGAATCTGCCAATTATTCACTACTCAGTGGAGTGGTGGAACACCCTGCATCAGGGCTCGACCAATATGCAGCAAAGTATCGATCCGGCGATGCGCATGCCGCTGCGCCTGGCGATTATCGGCACGCTGCTGCTGTTCATTACGCTGACCCTGATGCGGATGCGTAACCTGATTTTGTTGATGGAAAAACGTCGCCCGTGGGTGGGTGAACTGATGTTAAAAGGAGGCTACCAGTGAACAGCGCATTTGCATCCTGGAGTGAATTCTTCGCCATGGGCGGCTACGCCTTTTACGTCTGGCTGGCGGTGGCGATGACCCTGATTCCGCTGGCGATCCTGGTGGTGCACACCGTTATGCAGCATCGCGCCATCTTGCGCGGGATCGTCCAACAGCGCGCGCGGGAAACCCGCCTGCGTGCTGCCCAGGCACGGGAGGCCGTATGAATCCCCGGCGTAAAAACCGTTTGTGGGTCGCCTGCGCCGTGCTGGTCGGGCTGGCCCTGACCATCACCCTGGTGCTTTATGCCCTGCGGTCCAGTATCGACCTGTTCTATACCCCAGGCGAGATCCTCTACGGCAAGCGCGAAACGCAGCAGCTGCCCGAGGTGGGCCAGCGCCTGCGCGTGGGCGGGATGGTGCTGCCCGGCAGCGTTAAGCGTGATCCTGATTCCCTGAAGGTCTCCTTCAGCATCTACGACGCTGAAGGAGAGGTGGATGTTACTTACGAAGGCATCCTGCCGGATCTGTTCCGCGAAGGGCAGGGCGTGGTGGTTCAGGGGGAGCTGGAGACGGGAAACCGTGTCCAGGCCAAAGAGGTGCTGGCCAAACATGATGAAAACTACACCCCGCCGGAAGTGAAAAAGGCGATGGAGGAGAATCACCGCCGCCCGGCAAGTGTCTACAAGGATAACGCCTCATGATGCCTGAACTCGGTAACGCCCTGCTGTGCCTGGCGCTTGGCGTCGCGCTCCTGCTCTCTGTCTACCCGCTGTGGGGCGTGGCCCGGGGCGATCGGCGGATGATGGCCTCGTCTCGCCTGTTTGCCTGGCTGCTGTTTATGCTGGTGATGGGCGCATTTATCGTGCTGATCCATGCCTTCGTGGTGAATGATTTCTCGGTGACCTATGTCGCCAGCAACTCCAACACCCAGCTTCCGGTCTGGTATCGCGTGGCGGCCACCTGGGGTGCCCACGAAGGCTCCTTGCTGCTGTGGGTGCTGTTAATGAGCGGCTGGACCTTTGCCGTGGCGCTGTGCAGCCAGCGGATGCCGCTGGATATCGTGGCGCGCGTGCTGGCGGTGATGGGGATGGTCAGCGTCGGCTTCCTGCTGTTTATTCTCTTCACCTCCAACCCCTTTGCCCGCACCCTGCCGGACTTCCCGATTGAGGGGCGCGACCTCAACCCGCTCCTGCAGGATCCGGGCCTTATCCTGCATCCGCCGCTGCTCTATATGGGCTACGTCGGCTTCTCGGTGGCCTTTGCCTTTGCCATTGCCGCGTTGCTGAGCGGGCGTCTGGACAGCACCTTTGCCCGCTTTGCCCGTCCCTGGACGCTGGCGGCGTGGGTCTGCCTGACGCTGGGGATCGTGCTGGGCTCCGCGTGGGCCTATTACGAACTGGGCTGGGGCGGCTGGTGGTTCTGGGATCCGGTGGAGAACGCCTCGTTTATGCCGTGGCTGGTAGGCACCGCCCTGATGCACTCCCTGGCGGTCTCCGAGCAGCGCGCCAGCTTTAAAGCCTGGTCGCTGCTGCTCTCCATCAACGCCTTTTCCCTGTGCCTGCTGGGCACCTTCCTTGTGCGCTCCGGGGTGCTGGTCTCGGTGCATGCCTTCGCCTCGGATCCGGCGCGCGGGATGTTTATCCTCGCCTTTATGGTGCTGGTGATCGGCGGCTCGCTGCTGCTGTTTGCCACCCGCGGGCACAAGGTGCGCTCCCGGGTGAATAATGCCCTCTGGTCCCGGGAGTCGCTGCTGCTTGGCAACAACGTGCTGCTGCTCACCGCCATGCTGGTGGTGCTGCTGGGCACTCTGCTGCCGCTGGTACATAAGCAGCTGGGGCTGGGGAGTATTTCCATTGGCGGGCCATTCTTCAACACCATGTTTACCTGGCTGATGGCGCCGTTTGCGCTGCTGGTGGGAATCGGCCCGCTGGTGCGCTGGGGACGCGACAGGCCGCGTAAGCTCCGGGGCCTGCTGGCGATTGCCCTGGTGAGTACCCTGGCGCTCTCCCTGCTGCTGCCGTGGCTGGTCGGCAACCGGATTGTCGCCATGACGGTGGTCGGGCTGGCGATGGCGTGCTGGGTTTTCGTGCTGGCGCTGGCCGAAGTGGCGCTGCGCGTCTCGCGTGGGACAAAGATGACCCTCAGCTATGGCGGGATGGTCGCCGGGCACCTTGGGCTGGCAGTGACTATCGTTGGCATCGCCTTCAGCCAGAACTACAGCGTCGAGCGGGACGTACGCATGAAGGCCGGGGATAGCGTGGAGATCCACGACTATCGCTTCACCTTCCGCGACGTTAAGGACATTACCGGCCCGAACTACCGGGGCGGGGTGGCGACGATTGGCGTGACGCGCAACGGCAACGTCGAAGCGGTGTTGCAGGCGGAAAAACGCTTCTACAACAGCGCCCGCTCGATGATGACCGAAGCGGCGATTGATGGTGGCATCACTCGCGACCTGTATGCCGCCCTTGGGGAGGAGCTGGATAACGGCGCCTGGGCTGTGCGTCTCTACTACAAACCCTTTGTCCGCTGGATCTGGGCCGGGGGATTGCTGATGGCGCTGGGCGGGCTGCTGTGCCTGGGCGATCCGCGCTACCGCAGGCACAACAAGGCATCGGAGGCCGTATGAAGCGCAATATCCTGTTAGTGCCTTTTATTATTTTCCTGCTGATTGCGGCGGCGTTGCTGTGGCAGCTGGCGCGCAACGCCGACGGCGACAATCCAACGAATCTGGAGTCGGCCCTGATCGGCAAACCGGTCCCCACCTTCCGCCTGGAGTCGCTGGATAACCCCGGCCAACATTATCAGGCCGACGTACTCACCCAGGGCAGGCCGGTGCTGCTTAACGTCTGGGCCACCTGGTGCCCGACCTGTCGGGCCGAGCATCAGTACCTGAACCAGCTCTCCGCGCAGGGGATCCGGGTGGTGGGGATGAACTACAAAGACGATCGCCAGAAAGCCACCACCTGGCTGAAGGAACTGGGCAACCCGTACGCGCTGAGCCTGTTTGATGGCGATGGCATGCTGGGGCTGGATCTGGGGGTCTACGGCGCGCCGGAAACCTTCCTGATCGACGGAAAAGGGATTATTCGCTATCGCCATGCCGGGGCGCTGACCGCCCAGGTCTGGCAGAGCGAGATCAAACCGCTGTGGGATCGGTACAGCAAGGAGGCCGCACAATGAGGTTTTTACTGGGGATGCTGATGCTGGCGATTGCCGGGTCGGCGCTGGCCACCATCGACGTGATGACTTTTAAGGATGAAGCCCAGGAGCAGCAGTTCCGCCAGCTGACGGAGCAGCTGCGCTGCCCGAAATGCCAGAACAACAGCATTGCGGATTCCAACGCCATGATCGCCGTCGACCTGCGGCACAAGGTCTATGCGCTGATGCAGGAGGGGAAGAGCAATAAAGAGATCGTGGAGTATATGGTGGCGCGCTACGGCAGTTTCGTCACCTACGATCCGCCGTTAACCCCGCTGACGATCCTGCTGTGGCTACTGCCGCTGACCGCCATCGGCACCGGGGGCTGGGTGATTTATGCCCGCTCCCGTCGTCGGGTAGGGCTCGCCCGGGAGGAGGTCGCCGCCGTGCCACAGGGCAAACGCGCGGGCCTATGGCTTTATGTGCCTGGGGTCGCGATTGCGCTGGCAATAGGGGCGGGGAGCTACTGGCAGACCGGGCACTTTACGCAGGTGAAGGTCTGGCAGCAGGCGAAGGACCAGACGCCGGCTCTGCTGGAACGGGCGTTAAATCCGCAGGCGCAGCCGCTGAATGAAGAGGAGCTGGCGCGTCTGGCGCTCGGGCTGCGCACCCGATTGCAAAGCGATGCCGGGAACGTCGAAGGCTGGATCATGCTGGGGCGTATCGGGATGGCGCTGGGCAATGCCAGTACCGCAACGGAGGCGTACGCCAGAGCGTACCGGCTGGCGCCGGAAAACAGCGATGCCGCGCTCGGGTACGCCGAAGCCCTGACGCGCTCCACCGATCCGGATGATAACCGTCTGGGAGGGGAGCTGTTGCGCCAGCTGGTGAAGCGCGACCACGCCAACGTGCGCGTCCTCAGCATGTTTGCCTTTAACGCCTTTGAGCAGCAGCGATTCAGTGAAGCGATTGCGGCCTGGGAGATGATGCTGAAGTTACTTCCTGCCGGTGACATCCGCCGTTCGGTGATTGAGCGCAGTATCCAGCAGGCGATGGCGCAGGGGAAATAGCTCTCCGGCCCGGTTACAGACCGCGGGTCTGCAGGAACAGGACGGTGGCCGCCACCCGCGAGCGCAGGTTCAGCTTGCGCAGCAGGTTGCGAATATGCACTTTCACCGTCTGCTCGGCAATGTTGAGGGCCGCGGCGATCTGTTTATTCGACTGGCCCTGCGCCAGCTCATGGAGCACGTCCAGCTCACGTTCGGTCAGAACGCTTAGCGGATCGGTGGTCACGCCGGAGGTATCACGCGCCCGCAGGTAGTCGCTGACGCGCCTGCTGAAGGTTTTCCCGCCCTTTGCCCCGATCAGAATGTCCTCCAGCAACACTTCCGGATCGCTGTCTTTCAGCAGATAACCGTCGGCACCGGCATTGACCAGGGTGGCGATATCGCTGGTGGAGTCCGATGCGGTCAGAATGATAATCTGCGCCGTAATGTCGTGCCGCCGCAGCGCATTCAGGGTATCGAGCCCGCTCATGCCTTTCATGTTGAGATCCAGCAGGATCACATCCACCTCAAGGCGGCTCGCCAGACCGATGGCGCTCTCCCCATCCCCCGCTTCGGCCACCACCTGAAAGGCGCTGTTCAGCGCCAGCAACTGGCGAATGCCCCGGCGCATCAGGGGATGATCGTCCACAATAAGTACCTGATAAGGCGCTAGTTCTGCCATACTCCTCTGTCCCTGTAGATGGTGTGGTTTTTTCTGGCGATAGTGTATGCCCCAGGCCGCAGTTTTGCACCGGGTATCGGCCTGAGACTTGACTCCATTCTCACTAAGATTTTTCTGTATAATACCGCCGAACGCGCGGGTAGCCCCTGCGCGGATGTCGGGTGAATATGAAGAGGGAATGATGTCCGGTATTGCGCATTACTATGAACAGCAGCAGATTAGCAGCCCGCAGCAGGTGGCCACGCTGTCGGCGCAGCCGTCGTCAGCCGGAATGACGCAGACCAGCGTACCCGCCTCTTTTCAGCAGTTAACCCACTCTTCGCAGCCGATCGTTGCCCAGCCTGCGGCAAGCTCACCGCAACCTGCCGACCGCCGTCATGCCTCGGTGACCGCCACGCCCGCCTCGTTTGAGCAACTGGGGCAGTACGCCAGCCTGCAGGGCTGGAGCGAAAATCAGCTCGCGCTGATGAACCGCTTACCCCAGTACCGCAGCAGCCGCACCGGCCCCGCATGGTCGCCGGTCGGGGGGATCCGCGGGATCCGCAATAACAACCCGGGCAATCTGGAGGCCAGCTGGGCCTTCACCTGGCAGGGGCAGAACGGTACCGACGGGCGTTTTGCCACCTTTGCGTCCCCGGAACACGGCATCCGCGCCCTGGGCGTCAACCTGCTTGCTTACCAGCGGCGTGGGCTGGATACCATCAGTAAAATTATTAACCGCTGGGCACCGCCGCAGGATAATAACAATACCACCGCGTACATTCAGAGCGTCAGTCAGGCTCTTGGGGTCACACCGACCACCCGGATTGATGTGACCTCGCCAGACGTCTTAACCGCGCTGAGTAAAGCGATTATTCAGCATGAGAATGGGAGCGTGCCATTTTCCGATGAGACCATCGCAAGCAGCGTCTTGTCGGCTCTGGGGATGGCGGCGCTGTCGGACAGCCCGACGCCGGTGCGGGTTGGTGGACGTTAATCATAGCCAGCGGGGTGAACACCCTGGCGTGGGTCATCAAGATATAAAAAAAGCCCCTCGCATTATTGTTCAGGGCGAACGCCTGGGTTGACATCACTCACTCAGGCTATCTATTTTCTCCCTTTTTTTAGCAGGCTGAGGCGGGAGTTCACTCATCCTGTAATATATCGGTATCACATCCGGATAATTAATCATGTAGCCGCGACCTTTTATGTTGCGGATAAAATCGGCGGGCAGTCCCAGCAGGCTCAGCTTTTTATTGAGGTTGTTCAGGACCTGCCATAATCGCTGCGAGGAAGGACATAAATTATTCTCCTCCCAGATTTTGTGGAACAGCTCTTCTTTGCTGATGGCCGTGCGGCGACCATGCTCCAGCAGATAGAGAAAAAGCCTGAGCATAGTTTCATTAAAATAGATTGATGCAAAAGCAATACTTTTATCGGTGGGACTGCCCGTGAGTCGATACAGCCTGCGATTTGAAATATCAAAATGAATTTCATCGCCGATCATAAATCCATAGAGTCGATAGCCCATCTATTTAATACCTGAATAATTAAATAAAATACCGATCCTGGCCTGCACGCCGAACATAAGTCCACACCATTTTTAGGAGGGATTATATGGTTGCTATGAATGTTTTCCAATACACACCCCGGTGCACTACGGGAACGCGGTCAAGGAACCCTCAGGTATATACTTTGATTGCTCTAAACCCTATTTTTGGCATTAAACGCTGTCTGGTGTATTCTCATTTTGCTTTTATGCTGATTTTGCATAACGAGGCAAGTCATCAAGAGGAAATGGTGTATTTAAGCGTCGCATTAGCATTTTGCTCTAATGAATAAACAGGCGAGCAATAGCATCCAGGAGTGAATATCCTTCCGTCCGATGCCGACCGCTATTATTCCAACTACCGCTATTGTACTAAAGGATAATACTGCGCCCTCAGAGGGGGGGTATTCACACCCCTTTTTTACTTTGTTGCCCCTGTTTACACTTGATTACAGATAGATAATGAGTATAGTTCTCATTCTCTTTAGTGTTTGCGGGCGCGTAGGGACTATCCCGCATTAACAGTGAGTGCAGATCTCACACGGAACACTGAGTGTTATCGGTGGACGCTGCACTGGCCTGACGGCCTGAAACCCTAACCATAATCGCAACCATTATGCGACGCAGGCGTCCTCCTCAAATTTGATTTGCACGGTAAAGGATGTCCCTGATGACCAAGAAATTGTCCGCCCTGGCGCTGCTTGTCGCCGTCTCCCTTAGCGGCTGCGCCGCCCAGCACTCGGCGACAACCGCGCCCGCCGCTGATGCCCCGAAACCTGCCGCCCCCGCACAAACCAACGTGTTAAAACGCGATCTGGCGGATGGCCTGTACGAAATGGTGCTGAGCCCGAAAGGCGATGCGCTGTACGTTGCCAGCTCAGAAGGCTTTAAGGACGTGCAGGGCGGCGTGGTCTACAAGCTCGATCCAACGACCCTGAAGACCATTGGTCGCAGCCATACCGATCTGAAAAACTTCGCCCTCGCACTCTCTGAAGACGGTCAGACCCTCTATGCCACTAACTCGCTGGACGGTGGGATCAGCGCCATCAGCACCGCTGACGGCAAGGTCAAAAAACGCCTGCTGTTTACCGAGCGCAACAAAGAGGGTTACCCGTACGGCGCGCGTCAGGTGCTGCTGCATAACGACGTGCTATACATCGGCGGCGTCGCCGATCCGGCGGTGATCTGGGTGGTGGATGCCAACACGCTGAAGCTGAAAAAGACCATCAAAAATGCGGGCCAGTGGGTCACCGGCCTGATGTGGTCTGAGCAAACCCAGCGCATTTACGTGGCCAACGGCGGGGGTGAAATCCTGGTGCTGGATCCTAAGAGCAACCGCATCGAAAAACGCTGGAAGCCGCTCGGGGACAAACCTGCGCTGCTGCTGAACCTCGCGGAAGACAACGCGACCGGCCGCCTGTTCGTGACCGATAACTCGAAAGCCAAAACCACCCTGGTGATGGATATCCGTACCGGCGAGCTGATCAAGCAGTTGGATGTCGGCGACTCAATGGGCGTGAAATTCAACCCGGCGCGTAATGAGCTGTACATCACCCAGCGCGAAAGCGGCAAGCTGCTGAGCCTCGATGCTAAGACCTATGCCGTGAAGCAGAGCTGGGATCTGCCGCCGAACCCGAACAGCCTGCTGCTCTCGGCGGATGGTCAGACCCTGTACGTCACCGTTAAACAGGCGTTCAACAAAGACCACTCCACCAACGGGCCGGACAGCGTTGTGCGTATCGCCCTGAAATAATTTTCCCATAACAATTAAGGCCCGGTAACGGGCCATTTTGCGCGTACTTTGAACGAGTTAATCATGAACCACACCAGAAAAATGAACAAAACGCTGCTGGCCCTCGCCATTGGCGCAATCGCTCATTCCGCCGTGGCGGCAGAGAGCAAAAAAGAAGAGACCATCGTGGTGCAGTCCGCTGCCAGCGACTTTACATCCGGCGGCGACCAGCTGGTGCCGGCCTTCCTTGACGGGCAGGTGGCGAACGGCGGACGCATGGGGATGCTTGGTCAGCAAAATGCGATGGACGTGCCGTTTAACATCATCAGCTACACCGCCAAACTGGTGGAAGACCAGCAGGCGCGGACCATTGGCGACGTAGTGGCGAACGATGCGGGCGTCCAGTCCGTGCAGGGCTACGGCAACAGCGCGGAAAGCTACCGTATTCGCGGCCTGAAGTTCGACGGGGATGACATGACCTTCGGCGGCCTTTCCGGCGTGCTGCCGCGTCAGGTGGTTGACGCCCAGATGGTAGAGCGGATTGAGATCTTCAAAGGCGCTAACTCCCTGATGAACGGCGCGGCCAGCTCCGGCGTCGGCGGGATGATCAACCTTGAGCCGAAACACGCGGGCGCAACCCCGCAGGCGAAAGTGGGCGTGGACTACACCTCTGATTCGCAGATTGGCACCACCCTTGATGCCGGTCGTCGCTTCGGCGACAGCGACCAGTTTGGCGCCCGCGTCAACGTGGTGCACCGTGAAGGCGAAGCGCCAGTCGCCAACGACCGTCGTCGCACCACGCTGCTCTCCACCGGCCTCGACTATGCCGGGGAGAATTTCCGCACCTCCGTGGACATGGGATATCAGAAGAAAACCTTCCACGGCTCTGAGACCGGGGTCAACATCTCCGGGGTGAATTTCGTTCCTGAGCCGCCGAAAAACGATCGCAACTATTCGCAGAAATGGGCCTACAGCAATATCGAAAACGAATTCGGCATGTGGCGCAGCGAGTATGACATCACCGACAGCTGGACCGCCTACACCGGCCTCGGTGCCCAGCACGCCCATGAAGAGGGGCTGTACAGCGGGGCGAAGCTGGTCGACAAAAGCGGCAAAGCCACCGCGTCCCGCCTGGATACCAACCGCATCAGCGACAGCGTAAGCGGCATGGCGGGCATCCGCGGTAACTTTGCCACCGGGTTTGTGACCCACAAGGTCAACGTCGGCTACTCGGCGATGACCAAAAACGAGAAAATTGCGTGGAAGATGTCAGCCGCGGCGAATAACCCGGTCACCAATATCTATCACAACACCGGCGTGGATGCGCCACCGAGCACCAACTCCAACGGGGCGGGCGGTAATTACAGCGATCCGCTGACCAGCGGCCGCACCCGCACCCAGGGCTGGCTGCTGAGCGACACCCTCGGCGTGCTGGACGACAAACTGCTGTTCACCGTCGGGGCTCGTCATCAGAAAGTGGTGATCCGCGGCTATAACAAAGTGACCGGCATCGAAAACGCGGGAGACAGCTTCGACGGCGACCGCTGGATGCCGACCTATGGCGTAGTCTACAAGCCGTGGAACGAGATCTCGCTGTATGCCAACCACACCGAGGCGCTGCAGCCGGGTAAAACCGCGCCTAACACCGCCATCAACTACGGCCAGAGCACCGGTATCGTCCACTCTAAGCAGAACGAAGTGGGCGTGAAGGCCGACTTTGGTCGCGTGGGCGGCTCGCTGGCGCTGTTTGAGATCAAAATGCCGTCCGCCATTCTCGACAGCCAGACCAAATACTACGGTCTGGATGCCGAGCAGCGTAACCGCGGCGTGGAGCTGAACGTCTTTGGCGAGCCGATGCTGGGCCTGCGTCTGAACGCCAGCGCTACCTGGCTGCAGGCGGAGCTGACCAAAACCAACAACGGGGTTAACCAGGGCAACGACGCCATTGGCGTCCCGTCGTTCTACGGCGTGCTCGGCGCGGAGTATGACATCAAGCCTGTCGATGGCCTGACCGCCATCGCCCGCGTGAACCACTCCGGTTCTCAGTATGCGGATCTGGCCAATAGCAAAAAGCTGGACAGCTACACCACCCTTGATCTGGGCATGCGTTATCGCTTCGCGGTGAACAACGAGCAGAACCAGATGACCGTTCGCGCCGGGATTGAAAACGTCACCGACGAGAACTACTGGTCAAGCGTGGACGACGGCGGCACCTACCTGTTCCAGGGTGAGCCGCGCACCTTTAAGGTCTCCGTCGGCTACGAGTTCTGAGTTCCACCCTCGTTATCGGGGCAGGGACGCCCCACCTTCCGGCTGTTATAAAAATGTAATCAATTGTTCTTATAGTGTTCCCACTTTGTCATTTCTTAGCCTAAAGACAGGAAGCCATCGTGGGTAAACCTCTTAAGTCCGTATTTAAAAAAGAACATCGCGACGATGTCAGCAATCCCAGCGCTAACCCGGTATTTTCCAGCGTGGCGGAGATGTTCCTCTCCCGCCGCCGTTTCTTGCAGATGGGCGCCGTTGCCGGTGCCGCTGCCTCCTTCCCCTTTTTACTCAAGCCTGAAAACGCCCTGGCCGCGGTTTCACAGCCTTCAGCCCTGAGCAAAGCGGTCTCGCTCGGCTTTACCAGCATTCCGGTCTCGACCGACGATAGGGTCAGGGTGCCCGAGGGCTATATCGCGCGGCCTTTCTACCGCTGGGGCGATGCCACCGGCATCAAGGGGAATATGCCTGAATTCAAATTTGACGCCAGCAACACGGCGGACGAGCAGGCGGCGCAGGCGGGCATGCACCATGACGGCATGGCGTGGTTTAGCCTGCCGCAAGGGGAGGAGAATCCCGGTCACGGCCTGCTGGCGATGAACCACGAGTACATCGACAACGGCATGCTCTTTACCGACGGCACCGCCAGCTGGAACCTGGATAAAGCGCGCAAAGGCCAGAACGCCATGGGCGTGTCGATTATCGAAGTGAAAAAGAGCG
This sequence comes from Leclercia tamurae, assembly GCF_025566055.1. Taxonomy (GTDB): domain Bacteria; phylum Pseudomonadota; class Gammaproteobacteria; order Enterobacterales; family Enterobacteriaceae; genus Enterobacter; species Enterobacter tamurae. Next base: position 42,678 of record NZ_JAMHKS010000072.1, on the reverse strand, counting down.
GCAGCGACTGGGAAGTGGTACGCCCCTCCGGCTTTGCCCGCCGCATCACGGTGAACACCCCGATGCAGCTCACCGGCCCGGCGCGTCAGCAGACGTTAATGAAAACCGCCGCCGATCCTCAGGGCGAGCGGGTGCTGGGCACCATGCAAAACTGCGCCAACGGTTACACCCCCTGGGGAACCTATCTCACCTGCGAAGAGAACTGGTCAGATATTTTCGTCAAGAAAGGCGAGCGTAACGCCCTGGAGAAGCGCTACGGCATCAGCGACAGCGATGAATCCTACCGCTGGAGCGAAGTGGACGACAGGTTCAACGTTGATAAAACGCCCAACGAGCCGAATCGCTTTGGCTGGGTGGTCGAGATCGATCCCTACAACCCGGACTCCACGCCGCGCAAGCACACCGCGCTGGGGCGCTTCAAGCATGAAGGCGCCGCGGTCACCCTGGCCGCCGATAAGCGCGTGGTCACCTATATGGGCGACGACCAGAAGTTTGAGTACATCTACAAATTTGTCTCCGACAATAAATACAATCCGGCGGATCGCGACGCCAACATGCAGCTGCTGACCGCCGGCACGCTCTACGTTGCCCGATTCAATGACGACGGCTCCGGCGAGTGGCTGCCGCTGGTGTTTGGCCAGAACGGCCTGGATAAGAGCAAAGGGTTCGAAAGCCAGGGCGATCTGCTGGTTAAAACCCGTCTGGCGGCCGATGCCGTGGGGGCGACGAAGATGGATCGTCCGGAGTGGATTGCGGTCGATCCCCATAACAGCGGCAGCGTTTACTGCACCCTGACCAACAACAGCGATCGCGGCAAAGAGGGCAAAGCGCCGGTGGATGCGGCCAATCCGCGGGCAAACAACGCGTTCGGCCACATTATGCACTGGCACGAAGAGGGCGGCGATCCTGCGGCGTTACGCTTCAAGTGGGACATCCTGGTGCTGGCCGGGCGCACGGACACCGCGGATGAAAAGGCGAAGGGCAGCATGAAGGGTGCCGAATTTGGTAGCCCGGATGGCCTGTCGTTTGACCATCAGGGCGTGCTCTGGATCCAGACCGACGTCTCCTCCAGCACCATTAACAAGAAAGCGTATGAGGGGATGGGCAATAACCAGATGGTGGCGACCATTCCGGGTACTAACGAGTATCGCCGCTTCCTGACGGGCCCGCGCGGCTGCGAAATCACCGGTATTGCCTTCACCCCGGACAACCGCACGCTGTTTATTAATATTCAGCATCCGGGGGAGGGCGGGGACGACATTACCGATCCGGCCAACCCGCGCGCCGTTTCTAACTGGCCGGACAACAATCCGCAAGGGCGTCCCCGCGCCTCGACGGTGGTCATCACCAGAGTGGACGGCGGCATTATCGGCTCGTGATCGCCTCCCGCCGGGCAGCAACCGTTGCCCGGCGTTTAACTTGCTCCCGCCTGCCTGAAGTGTTAAAAGGTGCCCCTTCCATAGAAAGAGACAGGGGTCAGACGTGAAAAACGCGTCATCCGCTTCAGGCAATGGTGTTGCTGAAGCCTCGTCGGAACAGACACCGACGCTGCATCGTGGTTTACAGAACCGACATATTCAACTTATCGCCCTCGGTGGCGCCATCGGCACCGGGCTGTTCCTCGGTATTGGGCCTGCGATTCAGATGGCCGGCCCGGCCGTGCTGCTGGGTTATGCCATCGCGGGCATTATCGCTTTTCTGATCATGCGCCAGCTCGGCGAGATGGTAGTGGAAGAGCCGGTGTCCGGCTCCTTCGCCCACTTTGCCTATAAATACTGGGGCCCGTTTGCCGGCTTCCTCTCCGGCTGGAACTACTGGGTGATGTTCGTGCTGGTAGGCATGGCAGAGCTGACCGCCGCGGGCATCTATATGCAGTACTGGCTCCCGGACGTGCCGACCTGGATCTGGGCGGCGGTGTTCTTCATCATCATTAACGCCGTTAACCTTGTGAATGTACGCCTGTACGGTGAGACCGAGTTTTGGTTTGCCTTAATCAAGGTGCTGGCGATCATCGGCATGATCGGCTTTGGCCTGTGGCTGCTGTTCTCCGGACACGGCGGTGAGCGGGCAACCATCGACAACCTCTGGCAGCACGGCGGCTTCCTCGCCACCGGCTGGAAAGGGCTGGTGCTGTCGCTGGCGGTGATCATGTTTTCCTTTGGCGGGCTGGAGCTGATCGGCATTACCGCCGCCGAAGCGCAGGATCCGCATAAAAGTATCCCGAAAGCGGTCAACCAGGTGGTGTACCGTATTCTGCTGTTCTATATCGGTTCGCTGGTGGTGTTACTGGCGCTCTACCCGTGGGTGGAAGTGAAGTCCGACAGCAGCCCGTTTGTGATGATTTTCCACGATCTGAACAGCAACGTGGTGGCTTCGGCGCTCAACTTTGTCATTCTGGTGGCCTCGCTGTCGGTCTACAACAGCGGCGTCTACTCCAACAGCCGGATGCTGTTTGGCCTCTCGGTGCAGGGCAACGCGCCGAAGTTTTTAACCCGCGTCAGCCGTCGCGGCGTGCCGGTCAACTCCCTGCTGCTCTCCGGGGGCATCACCTCCCTGGTGGTGCTGGTCAACTACCTCCTGCCGCACGAAGCCTTTGGCCTGTTGATGGCGCTGGTGGTCGCGACATTGCTGCTGAACTGGATCATGATCTGCCTGGCGCACCTGCGATTCCGCGCGGCGATGCGTCGCAAAGGGCGTGAGACCCAGTTCAAGGCGCTGCTCTACCCGGCGGGGAACTACATCTGTATCGCCTTCCTGGCGATGATCCTGGTGCTGATGTGCACCATGGACGGCATGCGCACCTCGGCCATTCTGTTGCCGGTGTGGATTGTGTTCCTGTTTGCGGCGTTTAAGCTCTCCCGCAAGAAGTAGTGCGCCTTTCGCCCGGTGGCGCTGCGCTTACCGGGCCTGGAAAACTGCAATGCCCGGCGGCGCTTCGCTTGCACGGGCCTACAAAACCCGTAGGCCGGGTAAGGCGTAGCCGCCACCCGGCAGAAATGCGAGCACATAGCAGAACCGTAAGCCGGGTAAGCGCAGCCGCCACCCGGCGCCTCTCATCACCGATCCTCATCTTTATCGTGACCCCCTTCGCACTTCTCAATCAACTCACAGGATCTTTATTTTGTAATCGATTACTTTTCATTTGATACGGTTTGTAATCGATTACTTTTTAAGGGTGGGGATGATCATGGTGTCAACAACTGAAAGTAGTGGAAAGGTGATAGGGCAGCACCGGATGCTGGTGCCGCGCCTGTCGCTGATGATGTTCCTGCAATTTTTTATCTGGGGTAGCTGGTCGGTGACCCTCGGTCTGGTGATGACCCAGCACAACATGTCATTGCTGATCGGCGACGCCTTCTCGGCCGGGCCGATCGCCTCGATTCTGTCGCCGTTCGTCCTCGGCATGCTGGTGGACCGCTTCTTCGCCTCGCAAAAGGTGATGGCGGTGATGCACCTCGCCGGGGCGGCGATCCTGTGGTTCGTACCGGGCGCATTGATCGCGGAAAACGGCGCGCTGCTGATCGGCCTGCTGTTCGGCTACACGCTCTGCTATATGCCAACCCTGGCGCTGACCAATAACATCGCCTTCCACAGCCTGGCGAACGTCGACAAGACCTTCCCGGTGGTTCGCGTGTTTGGCACCATTGGCTGGATTGTGGCCGGGATCTTTATCGGCGTCACCGGCGTGGCCTCCAGTGTTACCATCTTCCACGTGGCGGCGGCCAGCTCCGTCCTGCTGGCGCTCTATAGCTTAACGCTGCCGCACACGCCAGCGCCGGCCAAAGGGATGCCGGTGCAGATGCGCGATCTGTTCTGCGCCGACGCCTTTGCCCTGCTGAAAACGCGTCACTTCTTTATCTTCTGCCTGTGCGCGATGCTGATCTCCGTGCCGCTGGGCACTTACTACGCTTACACCGCCTCCTATCTGGCGGACGCCGGTATTGCCGACGTCAGTACCGCCATGTCCTTCGGCCAGATGTCTGAAATCTTCTTTATGCTGGTGATCCCGCTCCTGTTCCGCCGTCTGGGCGTGAAGTACATGCTGCTGATCGGCATGCTGGCGTGGTTCGTCCGTTACGCGATGTTTGCCATGGGCGTGAGTGAAGAGGGCCGCATTCTGCTGTACCTCGGCATCCTGCTGCACGGCGTCTGCTACGACTTCTTCTTTGTGGTGGGCTTTATCTACACCGACCGCGTGGCGGGCGAAAAGGTAAAAGGCCAGGCGCAGAGCATGATCGTGATGTTCACTTACGGTATCGGCATGCTGCTGGGCTCGCAGATCTCTGGCGCGCTCTACAACCGTCTGGTGGCCGGGCAACCCGTGCCCGAGGCGTGGGTAACATTCTGGTGGATCCCGGCGGTGGCTGCTGCTGTGATTGCACTCGTTTTCCTTGTCTCGTTCAAATATGAAGATGACAAGGCGTAATTTTGGGAGGTGGTATGAGGACGATTAAAGGCCCGGGAATTTTTCTGTCGCAGTTTATCGGTGGGCAACCGCCGTTTAACACCCTCGACGGGCTGGCAGGCTGGGCCGCGGAGAAGGGCTACAACGCGCTGCAAATTCCCTGCAATCATAAGGCGATTTTTGACGTGGAGCTGGCGGTAGAGAGCCAGACCTACTGCGATGAGATCAGCGGCAAACTGGCGAATCATGGGCTGGTCATCAGCGAGCTCTCCACCCATCTGGAAGGGCAGCTGATCGCCGTTAACCCGGCGTACGACGAGGCGTTTGATAACTTTGCCCCACATGCGGTGCGCGGCAACGCGGCCGCCCGCCAGGCGTGGGCTACCGATATCGTGACAAAAGCGGCGGTGGCCTCGGCCCGGCTCGGGTTAACCGCCCACGCCACCTTCTCGGGATCGCTGGCCTGGCCGTTCATGTACCCCTGGCCGCCGCATAACGAGGCGCGCTTTGAAGCGGCCTTCAATGAACTGGCCCGTCGCTGGCGGCCGATTCTGGACGCCTTCGACGAGCAGGGGGTGAATGTCTGCTATGAGATCCACCCTGGCGAAGATCTGCACGACGGGGTCACCTTCGAACGTTTCCTTCAGCTTCTGGACAACCATCCGCGCTGCAATATCCTCTACGATCCGAGCCACCTGCTGTTGCAGCAGATGGATTATCTGACCTTCATCGACCACTACCACACCCGCATCAAGGCGTTCCATGTCAAGGATGCCGAGTACCGTCCCAACGGGCGCAGCGGGGTGTATGGCGGGTACCAGAGCTGGATCAACCGGGCCGGACGCTTCCGCTCCCCGGGTGACGGGCAGATCGACTTCAAGGGCATCTTCAGCAAGCTGACCCAGTATGACTACGACGGCTGGGCAGTGCTGGAGTGGGAATGTTGCCTGAAGGACGGCGACACCGGGGCGCGGGAAGGGCGCGAGTTTATCTCCCGCCACATTATTCCGGTTTCCGATCGGGCATTTGACGATTTCGCCGCAGGAGAACTTCATGATTAACGTCGGCATCATCGGCAGCGGTTTTATCGGCCCGGCGCATATCGAAGCCCTGCGCCGTCTCGGCTTTGTGCAGGTCGTCGCCCTGTGCGACGGCTCTCAGGCGCAGGCCGAAGAGAAAGCCCGGGCGCTGAACATTCCTTACGCCTATGGCAACGTGGACGCCCTGCTGGCCCACCCGGATCTGCACGTGGTGCACAACTGCACGCCAAATCATCTGCATGCGGAGATCAACCGCCAGATCCTGCGCGCCGGGAAGCATGTCTTCTCGGAAAAACCGCTGTGCATGACCCCGGACGAGGCGCGGGAACTGGTGGCCCTGGCGGAGCAGGCGGGCGTGGTGCACGGCGTGAGCTTTGTCTATCGCCAGTTTGCAATGGTGCGCCAGGCGGCGAGCATGGTAGAGGCGGGCACGCTGGGGCGACTGTTTGCTGCCCACGGCAGTTATCTGCAGGACTGGATGCTGCTGGAAACGGATTACAACTGGCGGGTCGACGCGGCCCTCGGGGGAGCGTCTCGCGCGGTGGCGGACATCGGTTCCCACTGGTGCGACACCATTCAGTTCCTGACCGGACGGCGCATCACCGAGGTGATGGCCGATCTGTCTATCGTCTGGCCGACCCGCAAGGCCAACGTGGCCGGGAACCAGACCTTCAGCCAGGCGGGCGATGCGGTGTATGAAGACAAGCCCGTCACCACCGAGGATTTCGGCTCGGTGCTGTTCCGCTTCGACGACGGCAGCAAAGGCAGCTTTACCGTCTCGCAGGTCAGCGCCGGACGGAAAAACCGCCTCAGCCTCGAGGTCAACGGCAGCGAAGGATCCGTGGCCTGGGATCAGGAGGTGCCCCAGCAGCTTTGGGTTGGGCATCGCGCCCTGGCCAATCAGACTCTAACGGACGATCCGGGCCTGATGAACCGCGACGTGGCCGACAGCGCCCACTTCCCGGGTGGTCATATCGAGGGCTGGCCGGACGCCTTTAAGAACATGATGGCGCAGTTTTATCGCGCGGTGCAGGCGGGTGCCATGCCGGAAAAACCGCTGTTCGCCACCTTCCATGACGGGGCGAACGTGATGTATATCATTGACGCGATAGTAAAAAGCCATCAGCAGCAGCGCTGGGTCAGTGTCGCGCAGTAACAGGCTGCCCGGTACGCCGGGCAGCAAATTTATGGTAGCCTGCTGCAAACGCTAACTGCAGGATCACTCGTCGCTATGTCAATTCAGAAAATCGCCCAACTGGCGGGCGTCTCGGTGGCGACGGTATCGCGCGTGCTGAATAACAGCGATACCGTCAAAGCCAAAAACCGCGATCGCGTCTTGCAGGCGATTAAAGAGGCTAACTACCAGCCCAATCTTCTCGCTCGTCAACTGCGCACCTCGCGCAGCTATATGATCCTGGTGATGGTCTCCAACATCGCCAACCCGTTCTGCGCCGAAGTGGTAAAGGGTATTGAGGAGCAGGCAGAGAAAAACGGCTACCGCATTCTGCTGTGCAACTCCGGCTCCGATATTGAGCGCTCCCGCTCAGGGCTCAGCCTGCTGACCGGCAAAATGGTCGATGGCATTATCACTATGGATGCCTTTACCCGCCTCACCGAACTGGCGGCGCTGATTGGCGATGCGCCCTGGGTGCAGTGCGCCGAATACGCCGATGCCGGGGCGGTCTCCTGCGTCGGGATCAACGATGTCGACGCCTCCCAGCATGTGGTCAGCCGCCTGGCCGACGGCGGACGCCAGCGCATTGCGCTGATCAACCACGACCTGAGCTACAAATATGCCCGTCTGCGCGAGCGGGGCTACAAAAGCGTCCTGCACCTGCGGGATCTGACGTATCAGGCCATTGAGTACGCCAGCGATCTCAGCGCGGCGGCCGGGATGGCGGCGATGACCAGACTGCTGGCGGCTGAACCGCGCCCGGATGCGGTGTTTGCGGTGTCTGACACCCTGGCGGCGGGAGCGTTACGCGCTATCGAGAAGGCCGGGTTACGCGTGCCGCAGGATATCGCGGTGGTCGGGTTCGACGGCACCGAGCTGTCGGAGATGGTCTCCCCGCAGCTCAGCACCATCGAGCAGCCGTCGCGGGATATCGGGCGCAAGGCGGTCGATCTGCTGCTGAATAAAATCGACAATCCCGATGCGCCCACCGAGCGGGTAATGATGAACTGGCACTTTATTTCCCGCGCCAGTACCTGAGTTATTTCGCCAGGACCCCGGCCAGGGAGCGAATATCGTTCCCGGTCGGCGTCTGGTGAATGCGCAGACCAAATTCATCGATCACGGCGAAGATGTGATCGAAAATATCGGCCTGAATCGCCTCATATTCCGCCCAGATTACGGTGTTGGTAAACGCATATATTTCCATCGGCAGCCCGTTGGCGTCCGGGGCTAATTGCCGCACCATCAGGGTCATATCCTGGCGAATACGCGGATGGTTGCGCAGATATTCATTCAGGTAGGCGCGGAAGGTGCCAATATTGGTCATCTTGCGCAGATTGAGCACCGATTCCCCTTCGCCATTCTCCTGATTCCACAGCGTAATTTCCTCGTGGCGCGTCGCCATATAGGGCTTAAGCAGCTTCGCCTGAATCAGCTGCTGCTGCTCCTGTTCGTCGAGAAAATGGATGCTGGTGGTATCAATATTCAGGCTGCGCTTAATCCGCCGCCCGCCTGAGGCTGACATCCCGCTCCAGTTGATAAAGGCGTCGGAGACCAGCGCCCAGGTCGGAATGGTGGTGATGGTGTTATCAAAGTTCCGCACCTTAACGGTGGTCAGGCCGATATCGGTCACCGTGCCGTTAGCACCATATTTCGGCATCTCCAGCCAGTCGCCGAGCTTGAGCATATCGTTGGCCGAGAGCTGAATGCCCGCCACCAGCCCGAGGATCGGATCTTTAAACACCAGCATTAATACCGCGGCCATCGCGCCGAGGCCGCTAATCAGAATAGCGGGGGACTGGCCGATCAGCAGGGAGATAATAAGAATGCCCACCAGAATGGCGCTCACCAGCTTGATGCCCTGGAAGATCCCCTTCAGCGGCAATTGCGAGGCGGTGGCCATCTTTTGCGACAGATTGAAAATCACGTCCAGCAGCGAGAAGAAGGCCAGCAGGGCGTACACCATCACCCACAGCTTCGCGCAGGTAGTGAGTATTTCCGCCGCGTCGCTGCCTTTTTGCAGCCACAATACCGCCTGAACGTTGACGATTATCCCCTGCAGGGTAAAGGCCAGACGGTGAAATAACTTATTCTGGGTAATGATTTGCAGCCATAAATGGCTGCTGGCCTGGGCGCGTTTCTCAAAAGCCCGCAGCACCATTTTGTGCAGAATGAAATGAATAATCAGTGCAGTAAGAAAAATAATGCCAAAAATGATCGCGAGGGAGGTGGTGTGATTAATTTCAATACCTGTCTCTTCGATCAGGGAAATGAACTCCTGCATAACGTCTCCTGTATTAAAGCAGCCGCCATAATGGCGGCTGCGGATCTATTATGCAAATTCGCCAGGCCTATTTTACCGCCTGGCAGGGCTTCACCACCGGCAGGCACAGGCGATGGCGCAGCCGCAGGGTGGCCAGCGCCAGGACGATCATCATGACGGTTTCCACCACCAGGAAGAGGTTGATCGCCTCTGCGTAATCCCCGTGATGGCTGTGCAGGGCGTGGAGCAAAATCGCACCGAAGATCGCCGGGCCGAGGCCGAGCGCCGCCTGTTGCAGGGTGCTAAGAATGGCGCTGGCGGCCCCGGCATCGTCAGGCTGAATATCGCGCATCCCGATGCGGTAGAAGCTGTTCACAATCAGCGCCTGGCCGTAGCCCACCAGCCCGGTGGCCGGGGCGAGGGTCAGGGCGGTGTTCTCCAGCCCCCAGATGCGGAAGGTAGCGATCAGCGCCAGCAGGCCGCTTATCTGGATTGCAAGCCCGGTGAGCAAAATGGTGCTGGTGCGGTAGCGGGCAATCAGGCGCGGGGCAAACCACGCCGAGATAAAATAGGTCACGCCGAGGGCGATAAAGCTGTTGCCGGACTGCCAGGGTGCCATCCCCAGACCGGTCTGCATGGTCAGCGCCATACAGAACATAAACCCGGACCAGACGCTGAAAAAGAGCAGCGCAATCAGGATGCCAAAGCGGATGCTGCCGAGCTGCATCAGCCGCGGCGGGATCAGCGGGTGGGCGCCTTCGCGCTCTTTTTTACGCGCATTCAGCGCCATCAAATACGCCAGCGGAATAATGGCAATCAGCGCCGCCTTCAGCGGCCAGGACCAGTGCCACTGCGGCCCCAGCGCCATCGGGAACAGCAGGCAGCAGAGGATTGCCGCCAGTAGCGCGGTGCCCGGCCAGTCGATGCGCGACGGCGTGTCGCGGCGGGTTTCCGGCACGTAGCGACGGCTCAGGGCCAGCACCAGCAGGCAGATCGGCACATTGATAAAGAAGGCGTTACGCCAGCCCAGCCCGGCGATATCCGCCGACACCAGCCAGCCGCCACCCATCTGCCCGACGATAAAGGCAATTCCGCCGATGCCGCCAAACAGGCTGATGGCTTTGGCATGGGCGGTGCCTTTCAGCGTCACGTGCAGGGTGGCGAGAATTTGCGGCATGATCAGCGCTGCGCCCGCACCCTGAACGATGCGCGCGGCCAGCAGCTGCTCGATATTGCCCGCCATCCCGCACAGCAATGAGGCCAGGCCAAAGCTCGCTACGCCCCACATAAACAGACGGCGGCGGCCGAGGTTATCCCCCAGCTTACTGCCGAGCGCCAGGCAGACGGCAAAGGCCACGCCATACAGAGCGACTATCAGCTCCAGCTCGGTGGCGGTGGCATGCAGGGAGTGGGTGATGGAGTCCAGCGCCACGTTGGTGATTGAGGTATCAATCAGCGGCAGCATCTGGCCGGTTAACAGCAATATCAGGCCTGCCCGGCCCGGTGAAACAACTGACGTATTCATGGTGACTCCATTGCGTCAAACAGCGTAGCGTCGTAGCATCAACCATCTGATAAACGGGTACCAGTTCTTGCTTATACTGGTACTGGCACTACCATGCAGGGGGCACTATGGCGCTGATATCTGAACCCGTCACCTCACTCCAGGATGACACCCGTAAACAGCTCGGCGCATTTTTACGCGCCCGGCGAGAAAGTCTCGATCCCCAGCGTCTGGGCCTGCCACGCAGCGGCCGCCGCCGCACCCCGGGACTGCGCCGGGAAGAGGTGGCGATGCTGGCCGACGTGGGGGTGACCTGGTACACCTGGCTGGAGCAGGGCAGGGACGTCAATCCGTCCAGCGCGGTGATGGCGGCCGTGGCGAAAGCGCTGCAGTGTACTCCGACCGAAGCCCGACACCTGTTTGTGCTGGCCGGACTGCCGCCGGGTGAAGCGCCCCAGGCGGTGTGCTGCGAGGGGATCAGCGAAGGCACCCGCCGTCTGCTCGATACCCTGATGCCGAAACCCGCCAGCATTCAGAAGCCGAATTTCGATATCGTGGCGTGGAATGACAGCTTCTGCCATCTGATGGGCGTCGACTTTAACGACATCCCGCCGGAGGACCGCAACTGTATCTACCTTTATCTCACCCATCCGGCGTGGCGCGCCCGGCTTGGCAGACGTGATGATGTGCTGGCGATTTTTGTCTCCTACTTCCGCGCAGCGATGGCCGAGCACCGGGGCGACCCGCAGTGGGAGGCAAAACTGGCGCGCTTTTTTGCCGTCTCTGAGGAGTTTGAAGCCCTGTGGCACCAGCGTAACGACGTGCGCGGTGTGGAAAACCAGCTCAAGCTCTTTACCCATCCCGAACTGGGGGATATTCATCTCCAGCAGATGTACTGGTACTCCGCCCCGCGCAACGGCTCGCGCCTGCTGGTTTATCTCCCGGTGGATGACGAGGGCGAGCGCGCGCTGGCGTGGTTAACGGAGCAGGCCAAATGAACGTCACCCGCAAACAGGAACGCCTCCTGCGCCGCGCCCTCGCCGAATGGCAACAGGAGGGGGCATTAACTCCCGACGAACATCAGCGTCTGGCCGGAAGCTTAAAACGCGTCGCCATGGACTGGCAGCGGCTCAGCCGCTACGCCTTCTGGACGGCAATCGCCTGCGTCATCATCGCCATCGGCAGCCTGTTTGCCGACAGCGAACTGATGGCGCGGATTATCGACTTCTTCGCCTTCTCCTCCCTCGCCCGCATCGGACTGCCTGCGCTGGCCGCAGTGCTGTTTTATCTGTGGGGATTCAGCCGCCAGCGGCGGGAAAACCAGTGGCACTACAGCACCGAAGCGATTTTGTTCCTTGGAGTGTTCTTCACCGCCATCGCGCTCTGGCAGTTGGGCGAACGGCTGGATACCGGCAGCGGCCACATTGCGCCGCTGTTCCTGGCAGGCTGCGCCGTTTACGGACTGGTGGGTTTCGTTGGCCGCTCGGGGCTGGTGTGGCTGTTCTTTTTGCTCTCTCTCGGCAACTGGTTTGGCGCAGAGACCGGCTACATGTCCGGCTGGGGCGCCTACTGGCTGGGGATGAACTACCCGGTGCGCTTTATCTTCTTCGGCGGCGCGCTGCTGGCCCTGTGCTGGTGGCTGCGCCGGATGCTGCGTAAACGCCATCTGTACACCACCAGTAAAGCGATGGGGCTGACCTATCTGTTTGTCGCCCTGTGGATCATGTCGATTTTTGGCAATTACGATATCGATAATTGGTACGGCACTTCCCGCGCGATGCTGTTGCCGTGGGCGCTGCTGTTTGCCGTGGCGGCGGTAGTCTGTATTTACATCAGCCTGAAAACCGACGACGGCATGCTGCGCGGTTTTGGCCTGACGTTTCTCGGGATCAACCTCTATACCCGCTACTTCGAATACTTCTGGGATGGGATGAACAAGGTGCTGTTTTTCCTGATCCTGGCGGCGTCGCTGGCGGGGATCGGCCGTTATGCGGAGCGGATCTGGCATGGGGGAAATGGGTCGAAGTAAGATTTTTGCGAGAAGCTTTCAGGGAATGGATGCGATTTCGGCCTGATCCGGATAAAGCGTGTAAGGTAAATCACGAAAGGCAAAATTAGCCTTTAATGCAAATTGCCTTACATGCTAATATCTTCAGGGATGAAAAAACGTGTTCAGACTCATCGTTCACCAGGCAGTCAGAGAGGAGATCCTCTCGCTAATCCGTCTGGCACTGAAACGACAACAGGAGATGTTGGATGAGCAAGAAGATTATTGACTGGGATGTATTAAGAGCAGAGCTGTTAGGCGATTCAGACGTGCAGGCTGCCTTTGATGCCGAAGAACGCAAGGAGCGTCTGCGTGAGATGCTGGCGCAGTGGCGTAAACAGGCCGGGCTGACGCGTGCTCAGGTGGCGGAGCTAATGGGGGTTAGCGCACCAACGGTATCCCGAATGGAAGCCAATATTACCCGGGCAAGTCTGGATACCTTAACGCGCTATGCGTTGGTGTGCGGCGTTAAGCATCCGCAGATTACGCTTTATTGAGTACAATCCAACGTTATACAACCCACTGAATTTTCATCATTTCGATGAGTAACGAAGTGGACTATAATTACGCGATGAGAAACAACCTGATGTCGCCATTGATGATTGATTCTGCTGACTTCAGCCACAAGTTGGGACTCGTCTCCCGAAACGTTGAACATACCGAAGCTTTCCTTGCGCGCGGTACTGCGGATTTTCATCTGCCGGGCTTTGTATTGCCTGTGGGCTACCGTCTTTTAAAATCGCTTTACAGCGACGAGTATCGGATTGTAACCACTGACGAGGGAAAACCTTACACGGCATATGCCGTTAAGCTGGAATTTCACAACGAGATTACCTTCCCCCACGGTGCTGCCACGCAGGTGATGGTCTGGCGTACCCCGCGTACTCTTCATCAATCTGTGGTGAGCGGTTTTCCGCAATTCTTTTTCCAGTGGCTCCTGAGCGAATACAATGTCGTGGTGTCAGATAGCGAGCAAACCGGCGATGGTCAGCGCTTTTGGCTACGGATGATCGACTGGGCGTTTACTATGAATTATCAGATCAGCGTGGCGGACGGTACGGTAGGAGAAGAGTGGCACTTAACGCCAGTTAATTCATACGCTGAACTGGAAGAGCGCTGGATTGCGTTCGCCTGGGGATACGATTGTGATGTGCATCCGCATCGCAGACTGGTTATCAGTAAAAAGTAACGGGCCGCTATTCGCGGCCCGTTTGCATTAGCACTCAGTCACAACCGTGCTCAGCGGCAGGCGTGATTTCGGCAGCGTGGCGTTAAAATCTTCCACGCTGTGATGCCCAACCGGCACCACCACCAGGCTGGTAAAGCCTTTCTCTTTCAGACCAAACTCTTCGTCGAGGACCGCCGCGTCGAAGCCTTCAATCGGCACCGCGTCCAGGCCCATGGCGCCCACGCCCAGCAGGAAGTTGCCGACGTTGAGGTAAACCTGTTTCGCCATCCACTGGTCGTCATCTTTCAGATCCACACGGTGCAGATCGGCGAAGAAGGTACGGCCTTTGTGGTTGGCGGCTTTCGCTTCCGGGGTGTTGAAACGGCCGTCGGCCTCTTCCTGATCCACCACGCGGGTCAGCCACGCATCGTCCATCGCGGTTTTCGCGCAGAACACCACCACGTGAGACGCATCCAGCATTTTACGTTCGTTAAAGACAAAACCACCGGCTGCGGATTTCGCTACGCGCGCTTTGCCTTCTTCGGTGCTGGCGACGATAAAGTGCCATGGCTGCGAGTTGGTGCTGGACGGGCTGTATTGCAGCAGGGTTTTAATCTGTTCTGCCTGGTCGGCAGTCAGTTTTTTACTCGGGTCAAAGGCCTTGGTTGAGTGACGCTTCAAGGCAACAGAGATGATATCCATTACGACTCCTGGGGTTCAGTGCAAAAGGGAAAATAATACAAAGGGAAGGGGGCAAAGGTAAGGGCATTACGGGCGTTTAACCGCCGGGGCGTAACTTTTTTTGCTCTTTTTTCGGCAGCTTATCTACCACCAGATGCCACGAATCATTGACCAGATCGGCTATCAGCGCCGGGGTAATATCCTCTGCGGCGTAAATCGAGATCCAGTGCTTTTTATTCAGGTGATAGCCAGGCTCAATTCCCTGGTAGATCTGCTGATTGAGCAGCGATTTTTGCGGATCGGACTTCAGGCTGACGTGCAGACGCCCGTGCGCCTTGCCCATCAACATAAATATCTTGCCGCTTACCTTAAACACCTCGTATTCCGGGCCAAACGGCCAGCAGTGCTCGGTAAACGGCAGCTCCAGCGCCACTTTCTGCGCGCAGGCGGTAAGTGCTTTACTGTCCATGGCTATCCTCTTCGGCCAGGGCTCGCCACATGGCTTCAAAACCCAGCGCCTTGAATTCAGCGGCGCGCGCCGGTTCGCGGGTGGCGAAGGACATCGTTGTCTCTGCCAGCGATAAAAACAGGGCATCGCCAAACAGACGAAATTCTTCAGACATAAACACCGGACGAATCGAACGACGGCAGAGTTCATGCAGCTCCGGGAACATCTCGTGCACCGCCTGTTCGGTTTCAGCGTTGATCTTCTCGCTCACCCCGAGCTGGCGGATCGCGCCGTGTGCCACCGGGTTGCGGATACCCCAGTCAACGTAGCTGTTCCAGATATTGCGGGTATGCTCTTTCGGCTGGGTGAGTGCCCTGTCCATATTCGCCAGCATGGTCTGGCACAGATCCTGTTTCAGGTGCAGGTAGAGGGCGTTGAGCAGATCGTCTTTGGTGGCGAAATAGCGAAACAGGGTACCTTCAGCCACCCCTGCGCTGCGGGCGATTAACGCGGTAGAGGCCGCAATGCCCGACTGGGCAAACGCAGTGGTTGCCGCGTCCAGCAACGCCAGTTTTTTATCTTCACTTTTCGGACGAGCCACTGCATTTCCTCCAGTTAATGTGCAAAAACCCTGATTGAATCATGCTCTTTGCGGGGCTGCAACGCGGAATGTCAAAGATCTTAAAACGTCTTGACGACTTTCGCATCACTCCTATAATGAGTGCTTACTCACTCATAATCAAGTTTTGCCCGCGCAGGCCATCGGATGGGGCGCGAATTCGGGTCGGGATATGAAAAAGCGTTTTATTATTAGCCTGGTGGTAGTGATGATTATTGCAGCAGCGGCGAGTTTGCCGTTCGTACTGAATGCCGGATTCGGCCAGCCGCCACAGGGTGCGCAGGTGAATGAGTTTGCCGCCTCGCCGCAGTATCGCGACGGACAGTTCCATAACACCCTGCCCACGCCGGGCTTTACCGGCAACAAGAACATGCTGGCGGCCTGGTGGGATTTTCTGGTGACCAAACGTGAAAACGCGCGTCCGGCCCAGCCGCTGCCGCTGGTAAAAACCGATCTCGCCCAGTTGCCGCTGGATCAGGACACTCTGGTCTGGCTCGGCCACTCCTCGTGGTATCTGCAGCTGGCGGGCAAACGTATTCTGATCGATCCGGTGTTCAGCAACTATGCCGCCCCCTTCTCCTTCCTCAACAAAGCCTTTGCCGGAGAGTATCCGTGGCATGTTGAAGAGATGCCCGATATCGATCTGCTGATTATCTCCCACGATCACTACGATCATCTCGATTACGCCACCATCAAGGCGCTGCTGCCGAAAGTGAAGCGCGTGGTCACGCCGCTCGGAGTGGGATCGCATCTGCGCTACTGGGGCATGGCGCCGTCCATCATTGAGGAGCGGGACTGGGATCAGTCGGTGCGCATCAGCGATGATCTGACCGTGCACGTTCTCCCGGCGCGCCATTTCTCCGGCCGCGGACTGAAGCGCAACCAGACGCTGTGGGGCAGCTTTATGTTTGTCACCCCGCAGCAGAAGGTGTTTTACAGCGGCGATTCTGGCTACGGCCCGCACTTTAACGCCATCGGCGAACAGTTTGGTGCCGTCGATCTGGCGATCATGGAGAACGGACAGTACGACCAGGACTGGAAGTACATTCACATGCAGCCTTCTGAAACGGCGCAGGCCGCCGCAGATCTGAACGCCAGGGCGGTGGTGCCGGGTCACTCCGGGCGCTTTGTACTGGCAAAACATACCTGGAACGACCCGCTGATCAAGCTGTCGCAGGCCAGCAAGGATAAAGCGTATCGCCTGCTGACGCCGGAACTCGGTGAGCCGCTCAGAGTGGATGATGCCACGCAACAATTTCGCGCGTGGTGGGAATAATGTTTAATCGAAGAGCAGAGGGGGAGAGCAACATGACTATTTCCGCTCAGGTTATCGACACCATTGTCGAGTGGATCGACGACAACCTTCATCAGCCGTTGCGGATCGAGGATATCGCCCGTCACGCGGGCTATTCCAAATGGCACCTACAGCGGCTGTTTATGCAGTATAAAGGCGAGAGCCTGGGGCGGTACATTCGGGAACGTAAGTTGCGGCTGGCGGCGCGGGATCTGCTTGAATCGGACGAAAAGGTCTACGACATTTGTCTGCGCTACGGCTTTGACTCCCAGCAGACCTTTACCCGCGTCTTCACCCGCACCTTTAACCAGCCGCCTGGCGCTTATCGCAAGGATAACCACAGCCGGGCGCATTAAACGCATCAAACCTGCTAATAGCCCGGTGGCGCTGCGCTTACCGGGCCTACAAAACCGCCAATCCCTCTAATGATATTGAAAATTATTACCATTTGCATTAGCGTTGATAATACATTTCGACGGGGAACATGCGGTAATGAAGAGGGTATGGAGTGGGTTGTTATTAGGGATCGGCGCGTTGCCTGCGATGGCGGCGACCTGTGAACATTCTTCCCTTCAGGGAGACGTACAGGGGAAGTTTGATGCCAGCGGCGAAGTCTGTTTTTCACTGCCGCCGCTGGACGAGAATTATGTTTCCGCCACGCTGAACGGCGTAACGGATGCCCGCCTGCTGGACGATCAAAACCGAAAGATTCGCACCCTGGTTGAAAAGGGTCCTGCCGATGGGGAACATACGCTGCTCTTTGCTCTGCCCGTAAAGCAAAACACCTCGCTGGTGCTGCAGGGGGAGGAGGGCAAAGCCTGGCGTTTTCAGTGGCGGATGAAAGAGACCACTGCCTTACCGCGGGTACAAATGCTGGAGCCGGAAAGCCCGACGCTGCAGGCGCTGGCAAAAACGGTTGCTGCCGGTGGAAGTACGGATGCGTTCTGGCAGGCACAGAGTCAGCAGGGCACGCCGATGGTGGAGCCGGTGGATGCCAGCCATAAGCGTGTCACCTTCCTGTGGCGCGGCGCGCGGGATAACGTCTTTATTCTGGGCTCTCCGGCGGGCGATCACGATCCGCTGTTCCGCCTCGGTAAGAGCGATGTCTGGTTTCGCAGCTACGTGGTCCCCGCCGATACGGTGATGCAGTACAAACTCGCGCCGGATGTGCCGCTGATTGACGGCTCCCCTCGCGATCAGCGACGGGCGATCCTCGTAAGCGCGCAGGCCGATCCGCTCAATCCAAACACCTTTGGTGAACAGAAGGCGGATCGCTGGAACCGCTTTTCTCTGCTCGATCTCAGCCCGGCGCGCTACTGCTCGGCGCAGGCCGCAGCCCAGCCGCTGGTGAGCGGCACGCTGACCCGCCAGATGGTTAACAGCACAATCCTTGGCAATGCGCGTGAAGTGATGATCTATAAACCGCGCACTGCCCAGCCCGCGCGCTGGACCTTAATCCTGTTCGATGGGCAGATCTATCAGGACGACTACCATTTCGCTAACGTGCTGGATGGCCTGATTGCCCGCCATCACCTGCCGCCCGTCAACCTGGTGTTTATCGACAGCCTCGATCACGCCCGACGCAGTAAAGAGTTACCGCCGAACCCGGATTTCGCCGACTTTATGGCCCATGAACTGCTCCCGTGGTTGCGCGGGCAGGGGATGGCGATGCAGCGGCAGAAAACGGTGCTGGCGGGTTCAAGCTACGGAGGCATAGCCTCCTCATGGGTGGCGTTGCGCTACCCGCGGCTGTTTGGCAACGTGCTAAGTCTTTCTGGCTCGTACTGGTGGGCGCCGAAAGGTGAAGCGTCCGGCTGGCTGACGCGTCAGTATCAGCAGTCCCCACCGTATCCGGTTCGCTTCTGGCTGCAGGCCGGGAAGTTTGAAACCACGGGGCCAGGGGGCGGGATCTACCGCACCACAAAGGATTTCGAAAAGGTCTTGCGGGAGAAAGGCTATCGCGTCAGCTTCCACCCGTCGTCAAGCGGCCACGACTACGCGGCCTGGTGTGAAGCGCTGATCCACGGGATGCGTGATTTCACCGGCTTACGACGCCCGGGAAAACCAGCGGCGCCAGACGAAGCGCAGGATAAAGAACTCCACGGCGCCGAGCAGTAAAAACCACAGGCAGAAGATAATGGTGTAGAGCTGGTTGAGATCCATCAGATGGAAGGTGCTCATCAGCTTCTGCGCCACCACCAGCCCCAGGGAAGGGGCAGGCAGCAGCAGAACGGAGAGAAAGGCCATCAGCAAGATGCCGCCTGCCGTTAACAACGATTCCAGTGGGTGTTTCATAATTATGTTAATCGTCAGTTAAAAATAACATTGTCACGGATAGGGCTTCGTAAAGCAATATCAACCGCAAAGCGCGCGGGCGAGAAATAATCGCCCATTAATTCGCTGATACTTTCCCGACAGGCGTCCGCTGATTCAATTAATCTGGATTAACGTAAATTATTGTCACCCTCCGGCCAATAGTTTTACGAAGGTATAAGTGCTGTATCCAATTAACGTCGCAATAACAATGGCAACGATAATATATAACGCCAGGCGACGCCCGCGATAAATACCAAACATGCTTACCTCTCGTTTAGTGTCGGTTTAGAAATAATTTGCAAAAATCACTTTATTGAAATGAAACGTTATCTGTTTAATGCCATCGACAGAAATAATAGTGCGTTAAATTAATTGTCCTGACAACCCATTAAATTAACGCCCGACGATTTATAAAAGCAGACATGGAATTCAGGCTTTTGCTCACCGCAAATTGAAGGAACTGAAATATGACTAAAATGCATCATACCCACACGCCCCGGTCCAATCCGGGCCACGCGCCGACGCAGGCTTATCAGCAGACCGTCGAACAGGTCCTTGAGGCACAGCGCAGCACCGCTGCCGGCCTGAGCCGCGCCGAGGCGCAGGCACGCCTGCAGCAGCATGGTCCAAATGCCCTGCCGGAAAAAAAAGCCAGACCAGCATGGCTGCGTTTTCTGGCCCATTTTAACGACGTCTTAATTTACGTCCTGCTGGCCGCCGCGGTATTAACTGCCATTATGGGCCACTGGGTCGATACGCTGGTGATTCTGGGTGTGGCGGTGATTAATGCCTTAATTGGTCATATTCAGGAGAGCAACGCCGAGAAATCCCTGAGCAGTATCCGAAATATGCTCGCCAGTGATGCGCGGGTTATTCGTGAGGGAGTGCACGAAACAATACCGACAACTGAAATAGTTCCCGGGGATATTATTGTATTGCGCGCCGGGGATCGTATTCCGGCAGATATGCGGGTCATTGAAGCGCATAATTTACGCGTGGAAGAGGCGATCCTGACCGGTGAATCCACGGTGGTCGATAAACATATTCAGCCCTTAACCGGAGAATTAACCCTCGGCGACCGCACCAATCTGCTGTTTTCCGGCACCACCGTTAGCGCAGGCGGCGGTACGGGCGTGGTGATTGCCACTGGCCAGGAGACCGAACTGGGCCACATCAACCAGATGATGGCCGGCATTGAAAAGCACCGCACCCCGCTGCTGGTGCAGATGGACAAGCTCGGCAAAGCCATCTTCGGCCTGATCATGGCGATGATGGTCGCGCTGTTTGTCTTCAGCCTGCTGCTGCGCGACATGCCGATCGGCGAGCTGCTGCTGTCGTTAATCAGCCTGGCAGTGGCCGCGGTACCGGAAGGTCTGCCAGCCATCATCTCGATTATCCTGTCGCTGGGCGTGCAGGCGATGGCGCGTAAGCGGGCGATTATCCGCAAGCTGCCTACCGTAGAGACGCTCGGGGCGATGACCGTGGTCTGCTCGGATAAAACCGGCACCCTGACCATGAACGAAATGACCGTCAAAGCGATCATCACCGCCGACAGCTGCTATCGCGTCGAGGGCGACAGCTATGCCCCGGAAGGCAATATCTGCCTTGAGGGTAGCGACGAGTCGGTGCAGATCCAGCCGGGTACCGTGCTCGAGCAGTATCTGCGCACCGTCGACCTGTGTAACGACAGCCAGATGATTCGGGACGAGCGCGGCCTGTGGGGCATCACCGGTGGGCCGACTGAAGGCGCGCTGAAGGTGCTGGCGGCGAAAGCCCATCTCGCACCGGTCATGACCACGCTTATCAACAAGATCCCGTTCGACTCGCAGTACAAATACATGAGCACCCACTACCAGATCGGCAGTGAGGAGCAGATCCTGATCACCGGCGCGCCGGACGTGCTTTTCGCCCTCTGCTCGCAGCAGCAGACCCGTCACGGCGCCGAAGCCTTTAACCGCGCCTACTGGGAAGCGGAGATGGAGCGTTACGCCCGTCAGGGGCTGCGGATGGTGGCTGCGGCGTTCAAACCTGCCAACGGCGAGCAGTCGCTGACTCACGACGATCTCAGCCACGGCCTGATCTTCCTCGGCATCGCCGGGATGATGGACCCGCCGCGCCCGGAGGCGATCGACGCTATTCACGCCTGCCAGCAGGCGGGGATCCGCGTGAAGATGATCACCGGGGATCACCCCCAGACCGCGATGAGCATCGGCCAGATGCTGGGGATCACCAACAGCGCCCAGGCGGTGACCGGCTATCAGCTGGAGCATATGGATGATACTGAGCTGGCAAAAGCGGCGGTGGAGTATGACATCTTCGCCCGCACCAGCCCGGAGCATAAGCTGCGTCTGGTACAGGCCTTGCAGGAGCAGGGTGAGATCGTCGGCATGACCGGCGACGGTGTGAACGACGCTCCGGCCCTGCGCCAGGCGGACGTGGGTATCGCCATGGGTATCAAGGGCACCGAAGTGACCAAAGAGGCCGCCGACATGGTGCTGACGGACGATAACTTCGCCACCATCGCCAGCGCGGTGAAAGAGGGGCGCCGCGTCTACGACAACCTGAAGAAGACCATTCTGTTCATCATGCCGACCAACCTCGCGCAGGGGCTGCTGATTGTGATTGCCCTGCTGGTGGGGAACATCATTCCGCTGACGCCGGTGCTGATTTTGTGGATGAACATGGCCACCTCCGCCACGCTCTCCTTCGGTCTCGCCTTTGAAGCCGCCGAGCGCAACATCATGCGTCGTCCGCCGCGTCAGACCGGACAGCACGTCATGGATGCCTATGCCGTCTGGCGTGTGGCCTTCGTCGGGACCCTGATTGCCGTCGCCGCCTTTGCGCTGGAAGCCTGGCTGGCCCCGCGCGGCCACAGTGCGGAGTTCATCCGTACCGTGCTGCTGCAGATGCTGGTCTGCGCCCAGTGGGTCTACATGATTAACTGCCGCAACACCGAAGGCTTCTCCCTCAACCGCGGCCTGCTGGCGAACAAAGGGATCTGGCTGGTAACGGGCGTGCTGCTCCTGCTGCAGCTGGCGATTATCTACCTGCCGTTTATGCAGATGCTGTTCGGCACCGAAGCCCTGCCGCTGCGCTACTGGGGTGTCACCCTGGGGATCGCGAGCGTGATGTTCTTCATCGTCGAAATCGAGAAGCGACTGACCCGCAGGTTCCGTAAGGCTGTATAACCTTTTGCCCTCACCCTAACCTTCTCCCTGTGGGAGAGAGCCGGGGTGAGGGGAACACATCTGAGGTACTCCCATGAAATTCCCACTCCTGTTCGCACTCCTCGCCTGCACCTTACCACCCGCCTTCGCTGCCATTCCTGTGCGTGTCGCCACCGTGGAGCAGACCCCCCACGCCGCTGAGCGCCAGATCCCGGGCCGCGTTGAAGCCATTCACACCGTTGAGCTACGGGCCCGCACCGAGGGAGCGATCACCAAAATCCACTTCCGCGACGGGGAGTATGTGAAAAAAGGCGACCTGCTGTTTGAGCTGGACGATGCCGAACCGCGTGCCGCCGTGCGTCTGGCCCAGGCCGAGGTGAAGAGCGCCGAAGCCACCCTGCGTCAGGCGCAGCAGCAGCTCTCCCGCTTTGAAAGCCTGGGCAACAACAACGCCATCAGCCGTCACGATGTGGATAACGCCCGGATGCAGCGCGACGTCGCCAGCGCGGCGCTGGAGCAGGCCAGAGCCCGGCTTGAAACCCGCAACGTCACCCTGGCGTACACGCGCGTTACTGCCCCGATTGATGGTCGCATGGGGCACAGCCGCTTCCACGTGGGCAGCCTGGTGAATCCTGCAAGCGGCGTGCTGGTGGAGGTGGTACAGCTCGACCCGATCCGTATCGCCTTTGCGCTGGAAGAGGGGGCATTTGCCTCCAAAGCCGGACAGCATGCGGATATCAGCACCATGAAAAAGGCCTGGCGGGCCCTGATAGAGAGCAACGGCCAGCGCATCAGCGGGGAACTGACCTCGGTGGATAACCGCATCGACCCGCGCACTGCCAGCGTGATGCTGCGCGCCGAGTTCGCCAATCCACGCCATCAGCTGTTGCCCGGCGGGAACGTGAATCTGTTTCTGCGCCCGGCCAGTGAGCAGCCGGTGCTGACCCTGCCCGCCGCGGCGGTACAGCAAAACGGCGACGGATTCTTTGCCTGGGTGGTTAACGCCGACGGCAAAGCAGAAATGCGTCCGCTGAACGTTGCCGGGCAGATCGGCCAGCAGTTTCAGATCGCCTCCGGCATCGCGTCCGGTGAGCGAGCGATCACCGACGGCGCGCAGCGGGTGCAGCCTGGCGCAGCCGTCCAGATACTGAATTAAGGAGCCATCATGCTGACGTTTTTCATCAAACGCCCGCGCTTTGCGATGGTGATTGCGCTGGTTATCACCCTGCTGGGGGCCATCGCGCTGAAGATTATTCCGGTGGAACAGTATCCACAGATCACGCCGCCGGTCGTGAATGTATCAGCCTCATGGCCGGGCGCCAGCTCGGCTGACGTGGCGGAGGCCATCGCCACGCCGCTGGAGACCCAGCTGAACGGCGTGGACCACATGCTCTACATGGAGTCCACCAGTTCGGACGAGGGCGCATACAGCCTCAACATCACCTTCGCAGCGGGCACCGATCCGGATCTGGCCGCCATCGACGTGCAAAACCGCGTGGCACAGGCCGTGGCGCAACTGCCCGCCGAGGCGCAGCAAAACGGCGTCCAGGTGCGCAAGCGCGCCACCAACCTGATGATGGGGGTAAGCCTTTACTCACCGAATAATTCCCACTCGCCGCTGTTCGTCAGCAACTACGCCAGCACTCAGGTGCGCGAGGCGCTCTCCCGCCTGCCGGGCGTCGGGCAGGTGCAGATGTTTGGCGCGCGGGACTACAGCATGCGGATCTGGCTGCGTCCGGACCGCATGAACGCCCTCAACGTCACCACCGACGACGTGGCCCAGGCCCTGCGCGAGCAGAACGTGCAGGGCGCGGCAGGCCAGGTGGGAACGCCGCCGGTGTTTAACGGCCAGCAGCAGACCCTGACCATTAACGGGCTGGGGCGCTTAAATCAGGCTGAAGATTTCGCCGGGATCATTATCCGCGCGGGGGAGATGGGCCAGCTGGTGCGCCTGAAGGATGTCGCCACCATTGAACTCGGCTCGCGCAGCTACAGCTCCGGCGCGCAGTTGAACGGGCATGACTCCGCCTATCTCGGCATCTATCCCACGCCGTCCGCCAACGCTCTGCGCGTGGCCGACGCGGTGCGCGCCGAGCTGGAGCGCTTGTCGACACGTTTTCCGGACGATCTGACCTGGGAAGTGAAGTTCGACACCACGCAGTTTGTCGCCGCGACTATCAAGGAGATTGGCGTCTCGCTGGTGCTGACTCTGCTGGCGGTGGTGGTCGTCGTCTCCCTGTTCCTGCAGAGCTGGCGCGCGACACTGATTGTGGCCCTCGCTATTCCGGTGTCGCTGGTGGGCACTTTTGCAGTGCTGTATACGTTGGGCTACTCCGCCAACACCCTGAGCCTGTTCGCCATTATTCTGGCCCTGACCATGGTGGTGGATGACGCTATCGTGGTGGTGGAGAGTGTGGAAACCCTGATGGCAGAAGGGCAGAGCCGCACGGCGGCCACCGCGCTGGCCCTGCGTCAGATTGCCGGGCCGGTGATTGCGACGACGCTGGTGCTGCTGGCGGTATTTGTCCCGGTGGCGCTGCTGCCGGGGATTGTCGGCGAGCTGTACCGTCAGTTTGCGGTGACGCTTTCCACTGCGGTGACCCTCTCAAGCCTGGTGGCGCTAACCCTGACGCCCGCGCTTTGCGCGCTGCTGCTGCGCCCGCGCCCTGAGCGCCCGGCGGCGATTTACCGTGGCTTTAACCGCGGGCTGGATGCGACGCGCAACCTTTACACCCGGATTGTCAGCGCGTTCAACCTGCGCCCGTGGCTGGCGCTGCTGGCGACCGCAGGTGCGGCGGCCGTAGTGGTGTTCAGCTTTATGTCGATGCCAAAAGGCTTTCTGCCCCAGGAGGATCAGGGCTACTTCTTCGCCAGCGTTCAGCTGCCGGAATCGGCTTCGCTGGAGCGTACCGAAGCGGTGATGACCACGGCACGCGAACTGATTGCTAAAAATCCGGCGGTGGAGGACGTGATTCAGGTCTCCGGGTTTAACATTCTCAACGGCACCAGCGCCTCCAACGGCGGCTTTATCTCGGTGATGCTGAAGGACTGGAGCGAACGCCCCGCCCTGGATGAGGTGATGGGCACCCTGCAGCGCCAGCTGCTGGCCCTGCCGGAGGCGACCATTATGACCTTTGCCCCGCCGACGCTGCCGGGGCTGGGCAACGCCTCCGGTTTCGACCTGCGCATTCAGGCTCAGGCGGGGCAGAGCCCGGCGGAGCTGGAGCGCGTCACCCGACAGGTGCTGGCGAAGGCCAACCAGCATCCGCAGCTGAGCCGGGTGTTCACTACCTGGAGCAGCAACGTACCCCAGCTGACCCTGACCGTTGACCGCGAGCGCGCGGCGCGCCTTGACGTGCCGGTCTCGCGCATCTTCAGCAGCCTGCAAACCGCCTTTGGCGGCACGCGAGCCGGGGATTTCAGCGTCAACAATCGCGTCTACCACGTGGTGATGCAAAACGAGATGCAGTGGCGCGAGCGCGCAGAGCAAATCAGCGAGCTGTTCGTGCGCAGCAATAATGGCGAGCGGGTGCGCCTGAGCAACCTCGTCACCATCACCCCGACCGTCGGTGCGCCGTTCCTGCAGCAGTACAACCAGTTCCCGTCGGTGTCGGTAAGCGGCTCGGCGGCAGAAGGGGTGAGCAGCAGCACGGCGATGGCGGCGATGGGCCAGCTTCTGGCGGACAACCTGCCTGCCGGGTATGACTACGCCTGGAGCGGGATGTCGTATCAGGAGCAGCAGACCGGGAATCAGGCGATCTGGATCGTGCTGGCGGCGGTGGTGATGGCATGGCTGTTCCTTGTCGCCCAGTACGAGAGCTGGACTTTACCGGCGAGCGTGATGCTCTCGGTACTGTTCGCCATCGGCGGGGCGCTGGTCTGGCTGTGGGCCGCCGGATACGCCAACGACGTGTATGTGCAGATTGGCCTGGTGCTACTGATAGCCCTTGCCGCCAAGAACGCGATTCTGATCGTTGAGTTCGCCCGCGCGCGGCGGATGGAGGGGATGGCGATTGTCGATGCCGCACGCGAAGGCGCATCCCGCCGCTTCCGGGCGGTAATGATGACCGCGGTATCGTTCATTATCGGGGTATTACCGATGATGCTGGCGACCGGGGCGGGGGCCCAGAGCCGCCGCATCATCGGTACCACGGTGTTCAGCGGCATGCTGGTGGCCACCGTGGTAGGGATTGTCTTTATTCCGGCGCTGTTCGTGCTGTTCCAGCGCCTGCGCGAGTGGGGACACCGGCTTACGGACTAGTCGCCCACAGTTCGGCATGTTTTTGCACTAAGGAGATGAGCGAGCCACCGTCTGCGATAAAGTCCCGCATACGCTGCGCCTCGCTCTTGCCCTGTTTGAGCATCAGGGTAATTTCCTGGATCGCGCTCGACGCGCCCAGCTTCTCGGCAGACGGCGCAACGCGCTCCAGCAGCCAGCCGAGATCCTCGGCGATGGTTTTCTGCTCCCCGGTATGCACGTCCGTCAGGATCCCCGCTAACCCGTAGCGACAGGCCTGGAAACGGTTGAAGCGGTACAGAAGGAAATCCTGCTCCTGATGCTTATATGGCCGCGTGGTCAGCAGCCAGTGCGAGGTGGCCTGAATCAGCCCGGCGATGTTGATGGCGTGCGCCAGCGTTAGCGGCGTATCCATCACCCGCACTTCGACCGTGCCAAAATGCGGGCTGGGGCGAATGTCCCAGTGCAGATCTTTAATGCTGTCGATCATGCTGGTGTGGCTCAGGCGACGAAACAGACCCTCGAACTCCTGCCAGCTGTTGACCCACGGCATCAGGCCGTTATCCGGGAACCCGGAGAAGATGTTGAGTCGCGAGGAGGCAAATTTCGTGTCGGTGCCCTGCATATAGGGGGAGGTTGCCGCCAGGGCGATAAAGTGCGGCACGAAGCGCGACAGGCCATGCAGGAGGTAGATGGCCTCATCGCCAGTGCGGCATCCCACGTGGACGTGCTGGCCAAACACCGTGGCCTGCAAAATCAGATAGCCAAAGCGCTCCAGGGTGACGTTATAGCGCTCATCTTCGCACACCTGCTGACGCTGCCATTTCTGAAACGGATGTGTGCCGCCGCCGCAGATCTGAATATGGTGCTCCGCCGCCGCGCGCAGAATGCTCTGCTGCATGGCGGAAAATTGCGCCGCTGCCTGGTCGATGTTGTGGCACACGCCGGTAGCAATTTCGAGCATGCTTTCGGTGATGTCGTGCTTCACTTCACCGGCTTTGATATCGTTTTTCACGGCGTCGATGAGCGCGGAGGAGTCCTGGCTCAGATCGTAACCCGGCGGATTAACCACCTGCAGTTCCAGTTCGATGCCAAGGGTGAAAGGTTCAGAGGAATGAAAGTCGGGTAAAGGCATAGCGCACTCCGTTGTCTGTGATGCGTTGAGTATAGACAACGGATGACGTTCTCCTTCTCACTGTGGGAGAGGCTCAGTCCGCCTTGACGCTCCAGAGTTGTTATCGCTATTAATATTGGCCTGATTATTAACACTAAGGAGTAAGCAATGGTCTCGTTTCGACCCCTGACAGAAGATGAGTATCCTGCTTATCTGGATTATTTTATTGATGATTATGCCGGGGAGATCGCCACAAACTACGGGCTCTCTCAACATGATTCTGTTGCCAGAGCAAAGCAGGAAATTGCCGAAATGCTTCCCGAAGGCGTGAATACGCATGGACACGTTTTACTCTCTCTTGTTGCGCCGATAGATCAGTCTGACAGGCATGTCGGTTATCTCTGGTACAAACCCGATACGATGATGCGCTCAGTGTTTATCTACGATTTTCATATTTTCATCTCTTGCCAGGGACAGGGGCTGGGTAAACAGACTCTCCGTGCTCTTGAAGCGCATCTGCACGAGAAGGGTTTTAAAGAGATCAGACTGCGCGTGGCAGGGGATAATGCCCGTGCCCGGCATCTCTACGAGAGCAGCGGTTTTGGAATTACCGGGATCAACATGAGCAAGTCTATTGTCGGGCTCGCGGAAAAAACGCCGTGAGAATGCTATTATCCAGGCAGAAACTGACACCCTGAGGATCCCTTATGAGCAACGACGTACCGATTAAATATTATGACATCGTGGATGAGTACACGACGGAAGCCGCAACGCCGGTGAGTGAAGCAGAGCGTGATCCCCTGGCGCTCTATTTTCAACTGCTGATCACCCGCCTGATGAATAACGAAGAGATCAGCGAAGAGTCGCAGACTGAGATGGCGGTGGAAGCCGGTATTAATGCCCAGCGTATCGATGATATTGCCAATTTCCTCAATCAGTGGGGCAATGAGTAGTTCCTTGTATTAAAGGCGTGGTCTGTGCAGACATTGTGCTTTACACTGCGCGCGGCAAAAGTTGAGTTGATAAACGATTAATTAGGCGGTAACGGTAATGGCGATGAACGGAACAATCACAACCTGGTTTGAAGACAAGGGTTTTGGATTTATCAAAGATGAAAACGGCGATAACCGTTATTTTCATGTGATCAAGGTCGCCAACCCTGAGCTGATTAAGAAAGATGCCGCGGTGACGTTCGAACCCACCACCAATAACAAAGGGTTGTCTGCCTTTGCGGTAAAAGTGGTCCCGGAAAGCAAATACATCTTCATTGATGGCGAGCGTCATAAGATCACCTCCATCAAGTCTTACCTGGTGTACAGCGAAGAAGAGTCTGGCGACACCAAACTTGATAAAGAGGTGTTGTCGGTGAAGAGCCTGATGGGCAATATCGCCCCAAAACCAGCTGCGAAGGCAAGTGAGATGCGCACAGTGAAAAAACTGGCGATCACCACTTTCCAGGGCAAAACGTTCATTTTCTCCGAAGATGAAATCGATATCGATGCCACGGTGAAACAGCTTAAGAACCTGATGTAATCTGCAGTGCCGGGTGGCGGCTACGCCTTACCCGGCCTACAAAACCATTGTAGGCCCGTGCAAGCGCAGCGCCGCCGGGCAATACCACTGTTTCATCCGATACTCACCTCTGAGCATGACCCCCCGATCAAACACCTGCTGTAGTTTCAGCTGATTCAGCAGTACTTTTATGCCATCAATCCTGTATTGTGAAATAACAATCTATTAACAAACAAAAAGGGGTAGAGCGTGCCGGAAATCAATATCTGGGGGCAGACCGTTAACGATCCTGTTCCCGACTGGCAAGGGGCCAGCGTATTAGAGCGTGGAGTGCTGGAAGGACGTTTTTGCCGCCTTGAACCGCTGGATGCGGTAGAGCATGCGGTGGATCTGTTCGAGGCGTACGCGCTGGGCGACGATAGCGACTGGACCTGGCTTGCCAGCCATCAGCCTGCCAGCGTTGAGGAGACTGTCGACTGGCTGCAGGGCAAAGTCCAGGATGAGGGCCTGGTGCCCTTTGCGGTGATCGATCGCCACAGCGAGCGTGCCGTCGGGCTGGTCTGTTATATGGCGATTGAACAGCAACTGGGCTCGGTGGAGATAGGTCATGTCACCTGGTCGCGGAAAATGAAAAACAGCCCGCTCGGCACCGAGGCTGTCTGGCTGCTGTTGCAGTATGGCTTCGAACGCGGCTATCGCCGTCTGGAGTGGAAGTGCGATTCGATGAATATCGCCTCGCGCCGGGCCGCCGATCGCCTGGGCTTTACCTGGGAAGGGCGGCTGCGGCAGAAACTGGTGCGTAAAGGCCGTAACCGCGACAGCGATATGCTGTCGATTATCGACAGCGAATGGCCGGAACGGGATGCAGCCATTCGCGGCTGGCTGGCCGCGGATAATTTTGATGCTGAAGGACGGCAAATCAGGCGGCTTGAGACATTTCTTGTTCGCCCGGAATCGGTCTGATTTTTCAGCGACCTGAACATATTCTGAAAATGTCATTTTACTGGTTAAATATCCAGTTTAAAGGCGATTTTTTCGACGGTACGGGAGTAATATTGCGGCGGGTGCCTGATGCTTTCTGAGCTCAGGCAGGTGTGGTGAGTCAGAAAGCAAAAGCCCCGGAGATGTTTCCATCAACCGGGGCTACCAACACCAAACCTCAACAATTTGGATGGTAGCCTCTTCTTAGCAAGGAGGCAATGACATGCTTAACAAGTACGCCTTTGCGGCGATCCTGGTCCTGGGTTTAACGGTGCTGGGAGTCACGTTTCTGGTTCATGAGCAGGTATGCGAAGTGAGCTTCAAGGAGCGCGATATGGAAGTGAAAGCTGTTCTCGCTTACGAAACGAAGAAGTAGCGGTACGCGGGGAGCAATCCCCGCTTATCCAGTTGTCGGTCTGGTGCAGGCACCCGTTTTTTTGCCCCGTCTGGTGATGAGCCAGGCGGGGCATTTTTATTCTTCAGCCGAAGATCTAAACGTATTCTGAAAACACCATTTTACTGGTTAAACATCCAGTTTGGAGGCGATCTTTTCGGCGAGTCGAGCGTAATATTGCGGCGGGTGCCTGATGCTTTCTGAGCTCAGGCAGGTGTGGTGAGGCAGAAAGCAAAAGCCCCGGAGATGTTTCCATCAACCGGGGCTACCAAACCAAACCTGAACAATTTGGATGGTAGCCTCTTCTTGGCAAGGAGGCAATGACATGCTTAACAAGTACGCCTTTGCGGCGATCCTGGTCCTGAGTTTAACGGTGCTGGGAGTCACGTTTCTGGTTCACGAGCAGTTATGCGAACTGAGCTTTAAGGAGCGCGATATGGAAGTGAAAGCTGTTGTCGCTTACGAAACGAAGAAGTAGCGGTATGCGGGGAGTAATCCCCGCTTATCCGGTTGTCGGTCTGGTACAGGCACCCGTTTTTTTGCCCCGTCTGGTGATGAACCAGGCGGGGCATTTTTATTTTTCAACCTAAGATCTAAACGTATTCTGAAAACGCTATTTTACTGGTTAAATATCCAGCTTAAAGGCGGTTTTTTCGACGGTACGGGAGTAATATTGCGGCGGGTGCCTGATGCTTTCTGAGCTCAGGCAGGTGTGGTGAGGCAGAAAGCAAAAGCCCCGGAGATGTTTCCATCAACCGGGGCTACCATCACCAAACCTAGACAATTTGGATGGTAGCCTCTTCTTAGCAAGGAGGCAATGACATGCTTAACAAGTACGCCTTTGCGGCGATCCTGGTCCCGGGTTTAACGGTGCTGGGAGTCACGTTTCTGGTTCATGAGCAGTTATGCGAAGTGAGCTTTAAGGAGCGCGATATGGAAGTGAAAGCTGTTCTCGCTTACGAAACGAAGAAGTAGCGGTACGCGGGGAGCAATCCCCGCTTATCCGGTTGTGGGTCTGGTGCAGGCACCCGTTTTTTTGCCCCGTCTGGTGATGAGCCGGACGGGGCATTTTTACGTCCTGACCCGCGCAACCGTCTCCTGCCAGGCCTGCCAGCGGGTCTGCAACCGGGCGTGACGCGCCATATCCGGGCTAAAAGTGACATGTTCCGGCAGATACTGGCGCAGCTGCGTAGTGGTCAGATTGAACAGCGCCTTACGCGCCAGCAGGGCGGCACCCATCGCGGAAAGTTCGGCGACGTCGCTGCGCATTACCGGGCAGCCGAGGAGGTCCGCCTGATACTGCATCAGCCAGTCGTTTTTCGTCGGCCCGCCGTCGACCATCAACGCGTTCAGGGTAAAGCCTGGATGGACGCGCATCGCCTGCACCACGTCGGCAATCTGATAGGCGATCGACTCCAGCGCGGCGCGGATCAGGTGCGCCCGCTTCACCCCCCGGCTCAGGCCGTGGATCATGCCGCGTGCGTTTTCATCCCACCAGGGCGCGCCGAGGCCGGTCAGGGCCGGCACAAAATAGACCCCGAGGGTCGAATCCACCGAGCGGGGCAGGGTGTTCAGCTCATGGGCCAGCTCCACCTGCGACAGCTCGCTTAACCCGGTGCTGTCCGCCATCCACGCCACAGCGTCACCGGTGTGGGGAATATTGCCCTCCAGCCCGTAGATCAGGGCGTCGCCGTCATGCCACGCCACGGTAGTCGCCAGGGCGCTGACGTCGCAGCGGGCGGAGGATACCGGGGCCATCACCGACGAACCGGTGCCGTAGGTCGCTTTTACGCAGCCTTCGGCACCCAGACCGTGGGCAAACAGCGCGGCGTGGGAGTCGCCGATCATCGCCATCACCGGCAGTCCGACCGGGATCGACGGGCAGCCGCGGGTGTAACCAAACAGCCCGCTGGAGGGTTTAATCTCAGGCAGCGCCGCGCGCGGGATGCCAAACAGCGCCAGCATCACCGGGTCCCAGTCGGCGGTGTGCAGGTTCATCAGCTGGGTACGGGCGGCATTGGCGTAGTCGCAGCGGAAGGCCTGGCCCTGGGTCAGGTTCCACAGCAGCCAGCTGTCGACGGTGCCGAGGCAGATCTCGCCCCGGGCGGCACGCTGCACACCGTCAGGGATGTTATCCAGCAGCCAGCGCATTTTGGAGGCCGAGAAAAGCGGCGCGATGGGCAGGCCCGTTGCCGCCTTGATGTTCGGTCCATGGCCGTTTTCCCGCAGCTGATGGCAAAAGGCCGCGGTGCGGGAGCACTGCCAGCTGAGCGCCGGGGCGATGGGTTTGCCGGTTGCCCGATCCCAGCCCACTACGGTTTCACGCTGGTTGCTGATCGCCAGCGCGGCAACACGTTCTGCCCCGACGGTGGAAATGGCGCGGGCGACTACCTCAAGCGAGGCTTCAACCAACAGTTCAGCCGATTGCTCCACCCAGCCTTCGTGCGGGGTCTGGATCGCCAGCGCCCGGGAGAAGCTCGCCACCACGTGCCCGTTGGCGTCCAGCGCCACCGCTTTGGCATTGGTGGTGCCCTCGTCGAGGGCAATAATGATGTCCTTGTTCACCGACATAGCGGCCTCCGGGCCTTAACGATGGAGATACGTTGAGACGCCGAGGTAGCGGGTAAACGCCTCGTGCAGGATCTCCGCGCTGGCGGAGTGGTTCATCGCCACGTGGTGCTCAAAGCCGTTGCGGCAGATCCAGTTCAGCAGGTTCTCCAGATGCGGGACCTGGATCACCGCCCGGCAGCCCACCGTATCCAGCGGATCGTCCACCGACTGGCCCTGGCCGACGTACGCTTTAATCTCCCCGGTCAGATCGTCGGTGCTCAGGCGGAAGTAGGTCAACGGGCCGCTTTTCAGCCGACCGTGGACCGCGCCGCAGGTGTTCTCTTTCCCGACGGTGGTGCCGATGATATCGGCTGTGCCCATGTGCGGGGACTCAAGGCTGGAGGCGGCAAAGTTACCGCAGTGGAACAGAACGCATTTGTCGCGATCGTCGCCAAAATTGTTATTCCAGTCGGCAATCGAGGCGGGATTCATATTGCTGCTCGCCAGGGCGAACATCGACAGCGCTCCCATCACGTCCACCTCGCAGGCGCTCGGCATCAGTTGCCCGGACATCACGCTCATGATCGAGCAGACGTTAATCCCGAGGTTCTCCTGCAGGGAGGTCCAGCACTGAATGGCGGTGGTGTCGATGTCGTTGGCGACCACCCACTCGCTGATTACCACGAACAGCTTCGCCATGGTGACCAGTTTTTCCGGCGGAATACGGCTGGCGTCGGCGTTGTCGATCAGGATCCGGCGTTTTTCATCCACCCGGATATCGTCATCGCGCAGGGTTTTGATCCGGGTAAAGACTTCGGACAGGTCGAGGGTTTCCACCGCGATGCCGAGACGTTCCAGCAGTTTCTCGCTGTAGCGCACGGTGTTAAAGCCTGCCGGACGGGCACCGATCGCCCCGACGCGCACCCCGCGCATACTGCTCACCACGCGGCACACCTGCTCAAAGCGCCGCAGATCCCGCTCAAACGCCTCGCCGGTCAGGGCGCAGACGTGCTGGGTAGTGAGGGTGAACGGAATGCCGTACTGACGCAGGTTGTTGCACAGGGAGATCTTGCCGCAGAAGCTGTCCCGGCGGGTTGCCAGCCCCATTTTGTCGAGGTTGTCCTCCTCAGCCTGGACCAGCACCGGCACGTTCAGGCCGGAGAGACGCAGGGTTTCCGCAATCGCTTTTTCATCGCCGAAGTTGGGCAACAGCACCACCACGCCATGAATGCGATCGCGATGGGCGCGAAACAGTTCGGCGCACACTTTGGCATCCTGACGGGTTTCGACCCCGCCGAGTTCGGTCTGGCTGGGATCGAGCATAATGGTGTTGATACCCAGACGGCCAAACAGGGCAATCGCCTGCTCGCGCGCTTCTGCCACCAGATAGCTCGGGAAAAATCCGCGGTTGCCGATGATCACGCCCATCGTCAGTTGTTGAGGAATTCGGGACATTGCATTTCTCCAGTAAGATGTTGTTGTTATTTTCAGGAAGCCAGTCGCGCGATCATTTCCCGGGCGTGTTTCACCACGCCGGCGACATCAATCTCATGGCGTGCCCGCGTTGACGCTCTGTCGGCGGCAATCGCGTATTGTCCATCCAGGATCCCCAGCCGTTTTAGCGGGATGGCGCAGCCGGCTTCGGCCAGCACTTCCGCCACCAGGCTACCGACGCCGCCGTTGACGTTATGCTCCTCGACGCTTACCACCGCCTTGCAGGGGGCTATCGCCGCCAGCAGCTGTTGGGTATCACAGGGACGAATAGATGGAACGTTGATAACAGTGGCGTCAATACCTTCTTCCGCGAGTTGTGCGGCGGCTTCCACTATTTCATGTACGGTAGAACCCATGGCCACCAGCGCCACATCCTGGCCCGTCCGCAGAACGTCAATCGTGCCCGGCGCAAACCGGTAGGTTTCATCATGCAGTTCCGGCAGGTTTTTCCCGTCGAGACGGATGTAGACCGGGCCCACGTGATCGAGGGCGTAGTCGATGATCTGGCGGCATTCGTTCGGGCTCGACGGGGCGTAAATCTCAATGTTGCCGAAGCCGCGCATAATGGCGATATCATCGATGCTGTGGTGGGTGCTGGCGAGCGGGCCGTAGCTGGCGCCGGCGTTCAGGCCAAACAGCTTGACGTTAGTGTTGTTGTAGCAGATGTCGACTTTGATCTGCTCGTTAGCGCGTGAAATCAAAAACGGCGCGGCGTTGCAGGTGACGGCAATCTTGCCGCCAATCGCCAGCCCGGCGGCAGCACCTACCAGCGTCTGCTCGGCGATGCCGACGTTGACCAGTCGACCCGGAAAGCGCTGCATAAAGGGGGCGATTTTCGCCGTGGAGGTGGAATCTGCCACCACCGGGACCAGATCCACGCCGCGATCGACGGCATCAATAAAGGCATTTACCATCACCGTGGCAAGGTGTTCGCTATTACTCATCTTTCAGTTCCTCCAGCGCCAGTTCAATTTCTTCCCCTTTCGGCACCCGGTGGTGCCATTCAGGCCGTCCCTGGATAAACGAGATCCCCGCGCCTTTGGTGGTATGGGCGATCACCACATGCGGCTTGCCGTTGGGCTTCAGGCCTTCGAGGGTGGCGACCACATCCGCCATGTCGTTGCCGTTGCAGCCGGTCACTTCCAGGCCGAACGCTTTCCATTTCGCATCCAGCGGGTCGGTATTGAGGATCTCTTTGGTGGAACCCGCCAGTTGGAGGTTGTTTTTGTCGTTGATAATAAACAGGTTATCCAGCTGGTAATGGGCGGCCACCAGCGCGGCTTCCCAGTTACTGCCTTCCGCCAGTTCGCCATCCCCGGTCACCACAAACACCCGGCGTTTGCTGTTGCTGCGTTTCGCCGCCAGGGCGATCCCCACCGCCACCGGCAGACCATGGCCCAGCGCGCCGGTATTCAGCTCAATGCCTGGCGTTTTGTGTTTCACCGGATGGCCCGGCAGATGAGAGTCGGCATGCTGATAGGTGGAGAGCCACTCGACGGGGATAAACCCGGCTTCGGCCAGCACGCAGTAATAGCCGCCCACCGCGTGGCCTTTCGACTGGATGTAGATATCGCGTTCATCACTCTCCTTTAGCTGCGGAGAGCAGTTCAGAATGCGGAAATAGAGGGCGGTGAGCAGTTCGACCTGCGAAAGATCGGCCCCGGTATGGCCGCCCGCCGGGCTTTCGGCATTCAGCACGATGATCCGGCGACGAATCGAGCGCGCCCGGGTTTCGAGCTCCGCGATGGAGAGCGAAAACGGATTCATAACATACCTCCTGAATTTATAATCTGTTGTGAATAATTATTCCAGCCGGGTACGTTTTTTCCCTGTTCTCGTTGTCAGAGCAGGGAGTTATGACCGCTTTGAATATATATTCAATGCTGATTTATTATTCATGATAGTAAGATATGCCCGGCTCAGGCGTTTGTCTACGGTTTGCGCACGCAAATTTCGAAGAAAAGAGAAAAGGATCACATTTGCCCGACGGATCGCGGCGGCGTTGGCTTGTTAAATATTCAGTGATGAATAAAAATAACGACAGCCGATTAAGGGGAACGTTATGTCGAAGCAGGATGAACAGCGACTGCTGGTCAAGATCGCCACACTTTACTACAGCGAGAATAAAAAGCAGTCTGAGATTGCCTCGCTGCTGCATCTCTCGCAGTCCTTTGTCTCGCGGGCGCTGACCCGCTGCCAGAAAGAGGGGCTGGTAAAGATCACCGTCGTCCAACCGACCAACATTTTTGTCTCGCTGGAAAAGGCGCTGGAAGATCAGTACGGCATCCGCCAGGCCATCGTGGTGGACGTAGGCGAAGACCCGAGCAACGCCCAGATCAAACACGCCATCGGCAGCGCGGCGGCGCACTATGTCGAAACCCGTCTGCGTCCGGAAGACCTGGTGGGGATCTCCTCCTGGAGCAGCACCATCCGCTGCATGGTGGATGAGATGCACCCGCAGAATATCCGCGCCGCCGGAGTGATCCAGCTGTTAGGCGGCGTCGGCCCGAACGGCAACGTGCAGGCCACCATTCTCACCCAGCAGCTGGCGGCGCATCTCGGCTGTCCGGCAGGGCTGTTGCCGTCCCAGAGTATTGAACACTCGGTGGAAGAGCGCGCCCGGCTGGTGAGCAGCCCGGACGTGGCGGCGGTGGTGGGCAAGTTTGCCGAAGTGGACGTGGCGATTGTCGGCATCGGCGAGCTGGAGCCGTCGCAGCTGTTGAAAAATTCCGGCAACTATTACACTGAAGAGATGCTCAAGCTGCTGGCCGAACGCGGGGCAGTAGGGGACATCTGCCTGCATTACTACGATGCGAAAGGCGAGCCGGTGCTCAGCCCGGAAGAGGACCCGGTGATTGGCATGGAGCTGGCGCAGATCCGCGCCTGCCCGCAGGTAATTGCCCTGGCCGGTGGCGCAGAAAAACGCAATGCCATTCACGGGGCGCTGGTCGGGAAGTATATCGATGTGCTGATCACCGATTACCCGACGGCGCGGAGTTTATTGAAAGTATCGTAGGAGAATGCCCGGCGGCGCTGCGCTTGCACGGGCCTACAGGGTTTTGTAGGCCGGGTAAGGCGAAGCCGCCACCCGGCACAAAGACCGCACAATCGCGTTACTTTCCTTCCATCACCGCTTTCTGCGCCACCACGGCTGCTTTTTGCTGCATCCGGTTTTGCATCTGGTCGATGATCACCGCCACGATAATCACGATCCCTTTGATCACCATCTGCCAGAACTCGCTGACCCCCATCATCACCAGGCCGTCGGCGAGGAAGCCGATCACGAAGGCGCCAATCAGGGTGCCGAGAATGGTGCCGCGCCCGCCTGCCAGCGAGGTGCCGCCCAGCACCACCGCCGCAATGGCGTTCATCTCAAAGGCAGTCCCGTTGGCCGGGTGACTGGCCAGCAATTGGGCCGATACCACAATCCCGGCGATGGCGGCGCAGAAACCGGACAGGGTATAGACCAGCACTT
Source organism: Leclercia tamurae (assembly GCF_025566055.1). Classification (GTDB taxonomy): domain Bacteria; phylum Pseudomonadota; class Gammaproteobacteria; order Enterobacterales; family Enterobacteriaceae; genus Enterobacter; species Enterobacter tamurae. Next base: position 4,795 of record NZ_JAMHKS010000072.1, on the reverse strand, counting down.
TCACCTGCTTGACGCGCACCCCGGAGAGTTCCGCCGCGCGTTCGTTATCGCCGATGGCGTAGACGTGGCGGCCAAACGGCAGGCGGCGGGCAATGTAGGCAATCACCAGCGCCAGGACGATCATCATCCAGATGGCCCACGGAATGCCGAGCAGCGTTCCCGCGCCAATCTCATCAAACCCGGTATTCCCCAGTTGCGGGTTGCCGGAGAGACCCGGGAAGGTCTGGCCGTCGGAGGTGAGCATCGACGCCCCGCGCAGGACGTACATAGTGCCGAGGGTGCAGATAAAGGGGGCGACGTTATAGCGGGTGATGATCCAGCCATTCATCGCGCCTATTAGCGCGCCAATCAGTAGCACCACGGGCACAATCACCCACACGCTCGGGAAGATGGCGATGCCAAACATCGGCAGCACGATCCCTTTGGTGATCATCCACCCGGCGATCATCCCGCACAGCCCCAGCGTGGCTCCAATCGACAGGTCGATCCCGGCGGTGATGATCACGAAGGTGATCCCCAGCGCCAGAAAGGCGTTGATGGCGATATGCTTAATCATGATCACCAGGCTGCCGGCGGAGAGGAAGCCCGGCACGGTCATGGTGAAAAAGCCGACAATCAAAAACAGCGCAATAAAGGTGCGCATCTTCAACAGCAGCAGAAGCAGTTTTTCCCGGGAAGGCGCGGCCCCTTTTTGCGGCGTCAGCGCGACAGACTGTGTTGTTTTCATCTTAGAACCCCTGAGCACTTGCGGTTACCAGTGCCGATTCGTCGGCCCGATCGCGAACAATATCGGCGGTCAGTTTGCCGCCGGACATCACCAGAATGCGGTCCGATACCGCCATAATCTCTTTCAAATCCGAGGTGGAGAAAACCACCGCGATGCCCTGCTGCGACAGCTCCACCATCATGCGGAACACGTCCGCTTTGGCACCCACGTCAATGCCTCGCGTCGGTTCATCGAGAAACAGCACCTTCGGATTGGTCAGCAGCGAGCGGCCAATCACCACTTTTTGCTGATTACCGCCGCTCAGGGCCTGGATCTCGACCTCCGGGGTAGAAACCTTGATCGACAGATTGCCGATGGTGCTGGCCACCACCGCCTGCTCCGCTTTCTGCGCAATGGTGAAACCACGCTGCAGGCGGCGCCACAGGCTGGCGATGGTCAGGTTACTGGCGACCGACGAGCCCGGAAATATCCCGGTGCGTTTGCGGTCTTCCGGCACCAGGCTCATCCCCATGCGGATGCGATCGGCGGTGGTTAAGCGCTGCGGCACCGGTTTGCTGTCCAGCCACAGCTTGCCCAGATAGTTGCGTTCGGTGCCGAGCATGCACTCGAACAGTTCGGTGCGCCCGGCCCCCATCAGGCCGTAAATCCCGACAATCTCCCCGGCGTTCACCTGGAAGCTGACGTCGTTGACCACCGTATTCCCGGCGGCATTGACGCAGGTGATATGTTCCGCCTCCAGCACCGGCGCGCCGAAGGTGCGGCCCGGTTCGAGGAAGTTGCTTACCGGATCGCTACCGAGCATCTCGCGCACGATCCAGGGCACGTCGATCTCCTGCACCTTCGCTTCGGCCTGGAATTTGCCGTCGCGCAGGATGGTGATCACATCGCCTATCGCCATCAACTCTTCCAGCCGGTGGGAGATATAGATGATGGTGACCCCCTGGCGGGTCAGCTCGCGGATCACCCGAAACAGGATCTCCACCTCGGTTTTACTCAGCGCCGAGGTGGGCTCGTCGAGGATCAGGATGTCGGCGTCCTCGGCCAGCGCTTTGGCGATCTCAATCAGCTGCTGCTGCCCGACCTTCAGGTTGCCGACCAGTTCACGCGGGGAGATGGGCTGATCGAGGCGTTTCAGCAGCGCCGCGGTGCGGGACTCCTGCTCCGCCTCGTTGATCGGCGTCACCCCTTTTTGCAGCTCGCGGCCGAGGAAGACGTTCTCCGCCACGTTGAGGTTTTCAAACAGGTTCAGCTCCTGATGCACCATGCCGATGCCGTGGGCGGCGGCGTCCCGGGTGTTAGCGAAAGCCACCTGCTTACCGTTGAGCCACATCTCGCCGAGGCTGGGCTGCTGCACCCCGGCAAGGATCTTCATCAGCGTCGATTTCCCGGCGCCGTTCTCACCGATAATGACGTTCACTTTGCCGCGCCAGACGCGGTAATCGACCTTATCCAGCGCCACGGTACCGGGGAACAGCATCGAGATGCCGTGGGTGCTGAGGATAATCTCCTCTGCCGGGCTATCGCTCATCACGGCGTCTCCTGTTTCAGTTCCAGCGCTGCCGCCTCATTCGCTTTGCCGCCCGTCAGGGTGGTGGCGAACAGGACCGTGGCATTTTTGCCGCTCCAGCTCTCATCCACTTTCGGCAGATGCTTCACCGCCTCGCGGTTTAACGCCCGGGAAAGCTGGGCGTACTGCACCTGATTGGTAAATTCATCGAAGCGGAACCCGGCGGCATCGCGCAGGGCATTGCCGCGCATCACCGGCCCGGTCTGGATCTGAAGCGGCTGGCCGTTCACCGTCATCACCAGTTTCTGCTCGTTGGCGCTGCTGGCCTCCACGCGCTCCACTTTGCCGCTGAGGCGCACAAAGACGCTCTGCGGTTTGTCAGAGGGGGTCTTCAGCTGGGTGGAGAGAGCGCTGGCGTCCAGGGCATGATTTTTGGCGGCGTCGAGGATCCGCGGCTGCCAGGTTTGTTGCGCGATCTGCTGTGGGGTCTGGTTGTCAAAGCTCGCTTTGGCGTTGGGATCGGCAGGCATGATTGGCTTGCCGTTCTCATCCAGATCCACCACCGTGCAGGCCGTCAGCAACAGGGCGGCTGCGCCTGTCAGCGCGGCGCCCCATTGTGTTAACCGCATACTGCCTCCGCTTATTTGCTGAGATTGAACACATTCAGCTTGCTGGCGTTGGTCTCATCAATCAGCACGCAATCCATCAGCTGTTTCTCGTCTTTCTGCGCTTTGCCGTTTTTGAGGTAGTAATCTGCCTGCTCAACCGCCATCTGCGCCTGCTCCCAGCCCGGCTGCAGAACCGTGGCTTTGATGTTGCCGTTTTTGAGGATCGAGTCGCGGGTGTAGTCGCTGCCGTCAAAGCCGACCACAATGACGTTGGTTTTTCCGGCGGCTTTCAGCGCCGCTTCGGCACCCAGCGCCATGGTGTCGTTGCCGGAGATCACGCCCACGATATCCGGGTTGGTCTGCAGGATGGCTTCCATACGGGTGAAGGCTTCGGTCTGGCTCCAGTTAGCGGTCTGCTGCGCCACCATCTTCATGTCCGGGTAGTCATCCAGCACGTCGTGATAGCCCTGGGAGCGGACGTGGGCGTTGGTGTCCGACGGACGGCCCAGCAGCTCAACGTATTTGCCTTTGCCGTCCAGCAGTTTGGCGAACTTCTCTGCACCAAGCTGGGCCCCCTGATAGTTGTTCGACACAATCTGCGCCACCGCAATGCCGGTTTTGTTGATTTCACGGTCGATCAGGAAGGCCGGGACGCCTGCCGCTTTGGCCTTCTCCAGCGGACCGACGGTGGCATCCGCCCCCGCGTTATCCAGAATGATCGCTTTCGCTTTACGGGCGATGGCGGTCTCAATCAGCTGGTTTTGTTTGTTCACGTCGTCGTCGTGCGAGGCCACAAGGGTGGTGTAACCCAGCTCTTTCGCTTTCGCCGCCGCGCCGTCGGCTTCTGCCTTGAAGAACGGGTTGTCGTGTGAGGGAGTAATGATCGCAATGAGTCCGTTATCGGCGGCAAACAGGGAACCGGAAGCGGCGATCATTGAGGCCAGTAAAGCGGATTTTACAAAGGTCGTGTTCATTCTTTTTCTCCACATTGAATATTTATTCAATAATGATTTATTATTCAATGTAACGATAAGTCTGCCTGATAAAACTGTCTACGGTTTAGGCAGCTAATTTGTTTAAAAGGAGAAAAGGATCACGATCCTGAGCAATTAAGCAGCACAGATCAGGGTCACTACCGTCGCATCGTGTTGACACCAGTGCGCGGTAAATAGCTGATTTTGCGCAAAGGGCGGGAGAGGGCGGGTGAGGGTTAAGGTCAGGGTGTGAGCCGCAAGCGCCGTCACGCGCGCGCTGTCGAAGCCCATCCACGCCTGTACCTGGGGGAAGAGGGCTTTGAACAGGCTCTCTTTGGCGCTGAAGGTGAGGGTAAAGGCCTGGTCGAAGGGGAGATGACTCGCGACCAGGAGCTGAGCTTCCTGCGCATCAATCACGCCGTTCTGAATTTCATGGGCTTCACGTTCGTCGATGATCGCTTCACAATCGATACCCACTATTCCCTTTTCGGCACATATTGCTATGGCTTGAGTACCGCTGTGAGAAATACTGCCGCTCACCCCCGCAGGCCACAGCGGTTCACCGCTGCTGCCAATGCCAGGAACAGCCTGCCGGTTCAGAGCATGAAACGCGGCGATCCGTCCGGCCAGGTGATCGGCTTTGCGCTTGCGTCCGGCTTCGGACAGTTGCTGATGATGCGGGAGCCACAACAGATCGGCGTCGGTAAAACTCGTGGGATCGAAGTTAATACAATGAATGGTGCGCCCGGCCAGAAGAAACGTAGAGTAAGTGGTGTACATCTGTTTCTCACCGCTAAAAATGGAACGCCATGGTAGCACACGCGTTCCGACTGTTCCCTCTCCCCTTTGGGGTGTACGGTCCGGGGACATGGTAGACAGATGTTCGGGGACATGGTGAACACTTTTTAACATCCTTTACCCATGGTGATCGACTTTTTCTTCAGGTCGATCACCCCCACTTTCGTGCTGTACCACCAGA